>JAYVNM010000055.1:0-17502 GCA_043758445.1 Akkermansiaceae bacterium
CCTCGAATTGACGGTCGTCATCCTGGTATTGCTTTCCCTCATCTCGATCCTCTTCATCGGCGCCCGCGCTTGGAAGAAGGGATCGGACCGTGCCGCGAACATCCTCAACATCCGTAACGTGCAGCAAGCTGTGCGTGCTCATGCGAATGTTCGCGCCCTCAACATTGGTGTTGCTCTTGCCGATACCGAAGTCGTCGGATCCGGCAAGTATCTCAACAGTGTGACGGCTCCTAACACCGACATCAGCTACACTTACGGCACCGTGGTTCCTGCCATTGGAACCCTGTATCTGGTGGCCGCTTACACGGATGCAACCGCGACCTCGGACTATAGCCCGACTTCCGGTTCCTACGACCAGTGGTAATCATCATGATC
The DNA here is from genome assembly GCA_043758445.1 of Akkermansiaceae bacterium. Classification (GTDB taxonomy): domain Bacteria; phylum Verrucomicrobiota; class Verrucomicrobiia; order Verrucomicrobiales; family Akkermansiaceae; genus Luteolibacter. Next base: position 376 of record JAYVNM010000055.1, read on the forward strand.
TCCCGTTAGGGAGCATCAATCCAACGGTCCGCTTGTCGATGGCGGGCGGGCCGTTTCCTTTCTCAAATTCCGTTTCCGGATGCCCCCCCAGTCCGCCATGCACTACCTTACTTTCCAGAATCTTGGCCACTTTCCAACATCCGGCGTCCCTGAATGCTCTCCAGCAATTTGGTCAGGCATGTTCGATTCTGCGCAATACGACCCGCGCGAGCAATCCAGCCTGGTATCAAAATGCCCTGGATCTTAACTTGCAACTGCACATCCGTGCGGATGGAGCGAGTATTTCCACCTTTTATCACGATCAGAAAAAAGCCCAATGGAGCATCGGCCCGTCCATTGCGGACGAAACCCTACACGACCCGGCGAAACTGGAATCCATCGTCGCGGAGGCACTACGCTACGCCCGCACGAACGGGGCCAACTCCCTGGGGGTGATCCTCCACATCGCCGACGAATTCGCAACGACCGAGTTGAAGCCGGAACTCAATAATCCGGCCGCTCTAGCCGATCTGCGGGATACTGCAATCCATGATCCCGGCTCGATCCTCGAAGACTCTTCAATCCAGGCCTATCAGGCGTCATGGCGGGTGATCCCCTATCCAGCGGCGGGCAGCGAGGTGATCGGTGCCGCCATCACGCTATCCAGACAATACGCCCTGCTCATCGCCACACTTCATCAAGCCGGTGAACACAATAATTTCCCGATTATTACCCATGCCTTGAGCGCGCCGCTGGTCGTCATCATGGGCCTGGGTCAGGCGCTCCAAACCACGCCGGGCAAGCCGTTTGTGGCCATCCTGCAGTATCCTTGGTTTACCTCCCTTGCCTTCTTCAACGAGCACGCGGATCTGCGCCTCATCCGCACGCTGCAACATCGCGGACTGCGCCGCCCGACCCATTTCCGCAATGCTTTGGCGACCACTAACGCAGCCTTGGAATTTGTCGATCCAGACCTCTATTTGGTACCTCTCGGTGGAAATGTAGACACCACTCTCAACGCCGATCTAAGAATCACTTTCACCACCAGCCGGGTGGAAATCATTTACCCAATCCAGATCGAAGGACTCCCAAACTGGTGTCCCGAGCCGGCGATCGCGGCGCACTCCATCGCAGATTCGCTAACCGATACGTCTAGCCATACTTTTGCAATCCTCCGCGAGGAAAAATGGGCGCTTCAGGATTTTCTGCCGACGCCCAAGGATGTTGTTGAAATTTATCCCAACCGTTCGGAAATGCGACTCCTCAGAATTCTCAGGCTGGCCCGTGTCGCGCTCTTCTCCATCGCCGTGCTTTTTCTCGCCTACTTCGGTTTCGGGGTGATCGATTTGGTCCGTCGCCCTGAGTGGGCATTCGATCCCTCGCAGGCGGAAGCCTCCCAGGCCCGGCTGTCCAAGCTGACGTTGGAAAGGCAGAAAGCCGATCATTGGAATAATCTGTTGGAAGACCGCGCTAAAGCTTGGACCGCCATGGAATCCCTCTCCCGTATGTTTCCTGAAAACGGCGGTATGTTAGTGAAAACCTATAACCATGCCACCAAGCCAGATAGCGCTGCGGGCCTAGCCAAGGTCGGATTCATCAAGGAGTGGAAAATCACCGGTTATGCCCGCGATGAGGCATTGGAATACCTGAACACGATCAATACGCGCGAGGGCATCTCCGCCCACTTCAGTGAGGTCGCCCGCATCACGGGCAACAGTTCGTTCAGCCCGAACACGGGCAACCGCAATCTGGTCGTCAATGTCCGCACCCAGGAAAACAACGGTTACAAACCGGTGCCGCAGGAAGAAGCCAGCGACGCGGATGAATCCACCTACCCATTCACCTTCGATCTAACCATCACCCAGCGCTTCGAGGCCACCGACCCCATGGCGATCATCGTTTCCAAAGCCCCTTGAGTCATGTATCTTTACCGTCAACCGATCGCCCTGTTTGGCATCATTCTGCCCGTCGTCGCCACCATCGCGGCGCTCGGGTGCTGCTACATGCTCAAAGCGAAAATGACGGAATCCTTCGAACAGAAACATAAGAACTACAGGGCGAATGAATCCAGCCGCATGGCAGGACTTGAGATCGAGGCTCAGGTCACCCGCCAGCACCAGCACATCGAGCGCTGGAACACCCAACTCGCGCAAGAAACTGCCAGCGCCGCGCAAACCACCCTGCGGGAAATTTCAGCGCAACTTCCAAGCAAGGAAATCCAGTTGACCGCGTTCGACCCCTCCAGCACCCGGGCCGGTTTCGGTGCTATCTCCGCGCAGAAATCCTCACAGCTCCGCATCGCCTTCCGCGGTACCTACCGCACCATGCAGCGCGCATTTCTCGCACTAGAGACCCGTATGCCGCAACTGCAACTCCAGGAACTCCGGATCGATCCGAGTTCAAGTCAGTCCTCGCTCCTGAACTTTCAAGTCACTTACACTGCATGGGAAAACTAACCCAGATCTGCCTAGGTATGGCATTGTCGCTTTCGGCGTTCGCCCAGTCTGCGGCGAACTTCGACGTCAAAACCCTTGCCCCTGGCGAGGCGGCACCAAAGGCGGGAGCCGCCGCCGTGCCATCCGCCAAGGAAGCTGGACCTGTTAGTATGACGCCTTCCCGCTACATCGGTCAGTCCGAGTTGGAAGCCCATCTGGCATCGCTTTCTGCCGTTTTTCTCATCAAGAGCCGCACCAGTGACCCCTTCGGGCAACTGCAAGATCCAGACTCGAAACCCGTCATCAAGGTTGCCGCCATGAAAACTCTGCATCATCCCGCGCCGATTCTCGCCACGCCTTTTGCTGATATTATCCGCCTCCTCGTCGTTACCACCATCATGCCCGGCGAAAAACGGTTTTTGGTAGGAACCCGCTCGGTGAAGCAGGGTGATCAACTTCCTCTAACATTCCGAGGTAAACAAATCCGTGTTCAAGTTATTGACGTCACCTCCCGTCAGATCGCTTTCCGCAATCTCGATACTGGCGAAACAGCAAATCGCAAACTGGACATGCTGCCAGTTGGCATGACTGCTGGTAATCATGGAATCACTGCTCCCGGCATGGTTCTAGATCGCCCGAATGCCCCGATTGAACTCGAAACTGCCAACCCGCACCCTGAATAGTCACTACCCGTCCACCGCCACGATCATGAAAGCCGCGAACTTACTTATTTTCACCACCGCCATTCTATTATTCGGGCAGCTTCACGCGCAGTCGTCCGCCGACCCATTGATTGAGCCGGTGGCATCCGCAGCAAGCCAGATTCCAGAAATCCCCGCCGCTGGAAACACCCGTGCGGAGCCGCTCGCGCCCGCTACCGAACCCACGGATGGAGCCGCAGGAACGGCCCCCGTCGCTTCAGGTCCCGCGACTCCATTCGCCCCGCTGGAACAGCAAAAGCAGGATATGAAGAAATCCGAGGAAGGATACATCATCAAGGATGCCGAACTCAATGACATCTTCCAGTTTCTCGCGAAATCGGCGGGTCGCCAGTATTTCCATAACTCAAAAATTTCCAGTCCAGAATTCCGGGTCACCGGTCATCTCAACGATGGTAATCCGCTTCAACAAATGGAGGAACTCGCATTTATGTACGGCCTCTCGCTCCACACGAAAGGCAGCACGATTTACGCGTTGACCCAGGCGCAGCTCGCACAACTGCCGAGCATGGAATTTCACTATCAGCTTGGCTATCTCCGCCCGACGGATATGGAACAAATTAAGGAATTGATCAAGCCGTTGCTCAGCCCCGGCACCGGCATCGTGAACTTTGAGCCAAAAACTAACACCATCATCATTATCGACGCCGCCCACCGTATTGAACAAGTCCGCGCGCTACTTCACGGAATCGACAAGGCAAAGGGCCAGATCATTGTCGAAACTAAAATTCTCCGGGTCAACAGCAACGCCGGTGAACACTCAGGTGTCAACTGGGCCAGTTCACTCGGCAAAGGCGGCACCAATATAAAATTAACCAGCAGTCTCAACTCGCTCTTCGGTATCCCCACATCATCCGAAGTAACGGATTCCAGTCTCGTTCTCAGCCCGATCCAGCTTACCGGCGTGCTCCACGCTCTGGCCGATGGTGGCCTCGCCAGCCAGGTATCAAACCCAACCTTGATCACCGAAGATAACGAGCAAGCGACGATTTCCATCATCGACCGTATTCCCATCATCACCACCACCAGTACAGCGAATACCTCGGGCGGCAATCCGACCGTCACCGAGCAAGTTCGTTATAAAATCGACACCGGGGACCAGAGCATCGATCAGTCACCTGACAAGCATCGGGAAATCGGCATCTCGCTCGTAGTTACTCCCACCTTGCTGCCCGATGGCACCGTGCGCATGAAAATACGCCCGCGGTCCGCCCAGATTGTCGAACAAATCGTCAGCATTTCAGGCAATCAATATCCGCGTGTTACCGAGTCGATGGTTGAGTCGATCGCCCGTGTACCGGATGGATACTCGCTCGTCGTCGGCGGCTTCTATGGTGAGGCGAAGAGCTCGGCCAAAACAAAAGTCCCACTCTTCGGTGATGTTCCAATTCTTAACTTCTTTTTCAAGAGTAAGGAAGCTACCAAGGAAAACACCAGCCTTGTCTTCGTCGTTACCCCCAAGTCCTATGATCCGTCTAGCAGCAGCGCGAACAATGGTGCCAGCAGCCGGCTTCGCGCCGCCACCGCCCTTGGCTGCGACCACGACTGGGTCGATGAGGACAATCCCGGACAGGCCCACGAACCTAACGTGAAACGGACTATTCGCGGGATGCAGCCGTCCCAAGCGCCGTATTACCCGCGTAGCGGGGAAGTGATGCCACTGGATACCCAAGAACCTCCCACGTCCTCGCATAAGCAACCCCAGTTCAGCACTGCTGCCAAACATTGATGTAGAGACTAACAAGACGACGGTTAGCCCTTCGCCTGTCTTCCAACCGTCCCCGCCCCCCTATGACATCCGCATCACCCTTCCTCGCCGTACAAGAACCCGCCATCCCGATCAAGAGTGGCGATCTCTGGGATTTTGCGGAAATCTGCCTGCAACAAACCGCCGGAGCGCTGCATGAGGCTCGCAGTTCCAATCCTTCGGAAATCTCCCAGGCCATGGCTACAGCCCGTGAGTCGCATGCCGAAAAGCGACCGAGTGATCTCTTGGCAGTGTTGGCACGCACCCAAGGCCATGGCGAGGAACATTTGGGGCCAGCCATCATCGAACTCGGAAACAAAGTCGCCGCCACGCAGACACCCTATGCGCCATTTGTACCTTTCGCGGGAAAATTGATCGCCCCCTCGGCGTTCTACGACTCGTTCGATCAAATACATAAAATCGCTAGGGTTTTACTCACTCCCGTGATCTATGCCGAGGACACGGATTCCATCGGCATCGCTTCCGTGAATCCGGTCGCCTGTGCGATTTTAGCAGATGAAATCCGCAGCGTAGTTTTCAAGCGCGTCGGCATCCGGCCCTTCATCACCTTCGTCCGTCTCGACTACGAAAGTTGGACGTTCTTATCCCGCAAACATTTCGAGCTATGATCGATTTCGATGGCATTTCCTTCAACGAACTCATCAGCCGCCGCATCATGGGCGAGTTGGCCCGTCACGATCCGAGTTATGCGGAACTCGGTCAGGACCAAGTTCCTAACAGAGTGACCCGCTACAGTTTCATGGCTGCCATCGCGAAAATCAACGGCCTGCCATTTTTCCCCAAAGTCGCCGAGTTCTGCGATGGCACGCTCCACGCGACCTGCGACTCCACCGTGATGACCCGCGGCTTTTTCGCCCCGCTCTGCCTCTCCGGCACGGATAAACTCATCGTCGCCATCGCGAATCCCTGGAGCCCGCTTCCCGAGGAATATCTTGCCCCGCGTTTTCCCAATCTCGAGATTGTTAAAATCGTCACACTTGCTTCGGAAATCAGCCGCGCCATCGAGTCTGTCGCCACGAACAATGGCCCTAGCAGATCCGAGCTGGAGGCCATCGACGTGGAAGACATGGATGACAGGATCCATGACTTCGACGTGACCACCGACTATGCCGAGCCGATGGCCCAACTCATCGCCACGATCATGGCGGACGCTGTTAGGACGCGGGCATCGGACGTCCACTTCAAGGTCGAGAAGGAAACCTTCTATTATTGTTTCCGCGTTGACGGCGACATCGGCACGAAGGTGGAGATTCCGATGAAGCTCAAGGATCGCCTCGACGCCTTTCTCCTCAACCTCATGAGGCTGCCCACCGAGATCCGCAATACCGCTCCCGGCATCTCCGGGCGTTTCACCATTTCCTATTTCCACCGACCGATCGACATCCGCTACGAGAGACACCGTACTTACCGCGGTTATCATGTGACGATGCGGCTGCTGGACAAAAGCAACATCAATGTCACACTCGGCAAAGGCACGCTCGCATTCGATGACGAGACGATGTTCGCCCTCAATAAGGTGATGAAAATCCCCGCCGGCATCATCGTCATGTCAGGTCCTACCGGTTCGGGTAAATCCACCACTCTCAATGCCATCCTTCGCGAACTTAACCGCCCGGAAGTGAATATCCTCACCCTGGAAAACCCGGTGGAAGACGAGGTTCCAGGTATCACTCATTGCGACTTGAAAAGCGCGAAGGAATTCAAACCGATGATCGCCTCATTCATGCGCTCGGATCCCGACATCATCTTGATGGGTGAGGTCCGCGACATCGAGTCCGCCGAGCTCGCAATCGAGGCCGCCGTCACGGGTCACAAGGTCCTAACCACCATCCACACCCCGCGAGCCTCACAGATCATCGAGCGCTTCGAGCAACTCGGTATGGAACGCTGGAAAATCGCCCAAACCCTAAAGGCGGCCTGTGCTCAGCGTTTGGTCAAACTCCTTTGCCCCTATTGCAAGGAAACCGCAAACGGCATTGAGGAACTCGACCGAAAAACCTTCAGCCTCGATGATTCGTGGGCGGAGATTCCAATCTTCGTTGCCAAAACCGGCGGCTGCCAAGAATGCCGTAACACCGGATATAGTGGACGCACGGCCATCCTTGAAATCATTCCCATCACGCCGAAAATTTCTGATATGCTCTCGAAGGGCGAAATGACTCCCTATGAACTGGAAGTTAAGGTCGCCGAGGAAGGCGTCCTGCCAAACCTCCGCCGCAGCGGTTTGCGGCTGCTCCGCGAGGGGAAAACCGACCTTGCCGCCGTCAGCAAGGTCATTGACATGACCTACACCGATGACTAGTGCCACCACCACCAACAGCAAAGTCGCAACTCCACCAGTCGCCCAAAAAGGGTTGATGGGCGCGGTTAAAAAGCCGAAAAAGGTTAAGGAATTCAGCAAAAAGGAACTGGTTGATCTATTTCGCGGTCTTGGTTCCATGCTGCGCGCGCAGATCAATACCGCCGATGCCCTCAAATACTACGGACAGGGCCTGCCTAACAAGGCGATGGTGGATGCACTCATCCACATCCGCGAGGACATCAATGCCGGAATGAATGTGCATGAAGCTTTTCGCCGGACGAAGCGCTTCAGCGAAACCATCATTGGCTTGGTCCAGGCGGGGTCGGATGCCGGTCAGCTCCACCATGCCTTCCAATCGCTCGCTACCCGGCTCAAAAGTGAATTATTTTTCCAAAAGCAGCTCAAGAAAGCCACCATCACTCCCGGCATCATCATTTGCGTTCTATCAGGCGCTTTCATCACCTCGCAGGTTAGGATCGTTCCGCAAGTCGAGGCGATGTTGTTAGGGGTGAATGCCAAACCGGACGGCATGACGGCCATCTCATTCAAGGTCAGCCATTTCACCCAAGCCGTCTGGATCTATGTAGTCATTGGCGTCGTGGCGATCGCCCTCACCATTTTCAAATCCGCTCACGTCCGCAACCTGATCCTCGGCTTTGTCATGTCTAAATGGCGCCTGCTCCGCCTGCTCATCATGAGCCTGCGCCAGATGACCTTCATCTCCACAATCAAACTGCTTCACTCGAACGGCATTAACCTCGCGAAGTCGATCCGGGTCTCGGCGAACAGCGTGCGCAATACGCCATTCTATGAGGAACTCCGCACGGCTGCGGATAAATATGAACATTCGGGAGTTCCGCTTTCCACGGCATTCGCGAAATACACCTCGGTGGACGCGCAGGTCACCCACATGTTGTCGATCGGGGAGAAATCCGCCTCTTTGGACGCGCAGTTGGACATGTTGTCCGAGATGTATGAGGAAGACTTGCAGAACCACATGAACTCCTTTGCCGCCGCGATCAGTTTCATCGTGCTCATCATCGCCGTCAGCCTCATCGCGGCCGTGTTCGTGGGAACCTTCCTACCAATCTTCCTGATGGGACCGAAAATGATGCAAAGTGGTATTTAACAACTCACTCCAGAGTAAACTTATGCAACTTACACGTTTTGACCGCTGGCTACGCGAGAAATATGTGTATGAAACCCATATCCACACGCTACGCCCCCCGGAGTCTCTGCCGGCTGGCGTTCGCGCCGTGGAGATACCCGATGTCCCGGGAAAACGCTACAAGCATCTGTTTGTCGCCAACAGCAGTACTGTGGCCGACGAACTGATCTCGCAGCTCCGCGCCAACAGCCAGATGTACACGACCCAGATCGTGGATAAAAAGAACTGGTATGTCCCGTTCCTCGCGCCGAAGAATAAATCCGTCACTTGGTGGTTGATCTCCATGGTGGTCCTTACCATTTCATCCATTGCCGTGCTGATGTATCTCAAGAGTCTCGCGGAGGATCCCGAATTCCGGAAAAACTTCATGGAAGCTCTCAAACTCTTCAAAAGCTGATCCGGCGGATTTCCCGCTTGGCAAAATCGTTAAAATAGCTTAATCATTATTTGTCATGAAAACCTCGCGTCTGTGCCATAAATCCAAGAACGCCTTCACGCTGTTGGAAATGACGATCGTCATCATGGTGTTGCTCGCTCTGGTGAAAATCGGCCTATTCAGCTCCACCAAGATGGATGAGTGGAAACTCGGGCGAGCTGCGGCTGAAAGCCTCCGCTCGGTCTATGCCGCCCAGCGGATGTATCTCGCGGATAATCCGACTGTCGCTGTTAGCAGCCTTACCAGCACATTGATCCTGCCATACATGCCGAACAACGTGACGGTGATGCCGACGGTCAAATCCCTGGCTGGAACCTCTTTAAGTATCACAGTGAACGTCTCTCCCCCCATCATCAACAACGGTTCCGGAGTCGCTTACGATCCCTCCGGCAGCACCACGGACTCCCTCTGGGATGTTGGGCAATGACACGGATTTCATTACTTCTAACACTTTATTTGCTGTCTTCGGTGGTCTGGGCCGCCGAGTACAAACATGTCGGTGACTTTCTGATGCAGTCCCACTTCAAACTCACTGGGCAGCAGGTGACGCCGATCCCGATGAAGCCCATTGCCTTCCGCGTGTTTACTGACGGCATCCATATCCGGGTGACGGCCGAGGGCGACCAGGACGCCCACACCACCTTTGAAATTTACCGCTCCGATGGCATCGGTCGGCAGCGTCCGGGCGCGGGTGCGCTCGAGGTCATTCCTGGCTTGCAGGCGATGAGCAACGTCGCTGGGACGCTTCGGCACTTGCGACTTTCCCGCGAATCCATGACGATCACCACGTTTCCCGGGGTCTCGGATCAAACTATTGTCAGCTATTCCGTCGCCGCCGAAGTGAAAACCGGGATCATTGATGCCCGCGAAAAACCCGTGACGAAACCATGAAGCCTCTTCCCGCACAGAATTCCACCGTCATTAAGGCTGCTGACAGCGCGATACCCTCGCTGCCCACCGCTCTGACCATTCCGGCAGCGTCCTATTCAAAAACGAACCGCCGCGCGGGGGTCTGCTCCGCCCAGCGGGCCTACCCGTGGCTGCTCTTCACCAGCACCGCTGTCGCCGCTTTTTTTTGCCTGATGTATATCACCAAGCCCGTCATCCTGGCCTCGCAAGGCCCACTGCTTGATTATGTGGAAAAACCGGTCATTGCGAAGCCAAGCCCGTCGGACACCAGCCCGCTCGCCAAGGAAAGCTCCCTGATGCCCAGCCAAGACCGCCTGCCCGGCGAAAAACTTACTGGTCAGGCCGCCCCCGCCGCGCCCCCGGCCCACGCGCCCGCCGCTTTCGAACAAACGAACCTCCGCATCCAACACGTCCTCACCGCAGAGGCCCCGGGCGGCCATCTCGCGCGGATTGATCTGGACGTCCCGGTTCTCTATCAGAGTCGTGGGTTGCGCTGGACCTCTGCGGAAGTCGCCGAGGCCCGCGCCCTGCTCGCCCGCCTGTCCAACTATCAGGAAAAATCCCGGCTGCTGCGTGTCGAAGGCGCGGAATTGTTAGGCTCATGGAATCATCTGATGGAGCGCTCCATTCCAGGCGGCGCACTTCGGGCGGACAGTCCCACGCTCCCGACTAACCAGCAGGACGCAGCAGACGCGCCCCGCCCCTCCGGACTTAACACCACCGATGCCGTCAAAATCCAAGCTACAGGAAAATGAACACACCCCTTGTCATTGCCACCCTCGCCCTCGGTGCCGCTATTTTTGCAAAAGGGCAGAATGTCGCCGAGGAGCCGAAATCAGATGCCGTGCTCGAAGCTATCCAGGAATTTAACAACCGTGACAAGAGCAAGCCCAATGAAGTCATCGTCGTCCTGACTCCCTTCGCCGAGCCGCCAGCGCCGGCACCCGTCGCTGAGACCAAGCCCCCAGCACCTGTTGTCACCACCGACAAAACGCCCCCGGAAACCGCCAGCATCAAGGTATCAGAACCCGCGCCAGCTCTGCCACCAGAAGCTAGCGCCATCACTCCTGACGAGGCGTCCCCCAAACCGGAAAACGGCCTCGCCGTGCGTGTCGAGAAACTCCAGACGGGCAACGCCTCCGTCAATCCGTCCAAGGTGAAGTTGCTCGCACCCTTTCCAGCCAAGCCACTTGCGCAGCCACCCGCCGGTTGGCGGTTGGATGCTTCGGACACCGCCCCGCCCTTCACTCGCGAGGTGGAACTGTCCCCCGGTTCGAAAATCACGCTCTCCATCCGCCCCCACTTACTCATTCCAGATGCCGATGGTGCCCAAGTCTTCGCCATCTCCGAACCCGGTTATGATAATCGCCTAGGCTACCAGCAAACCGCCACCGTCGCAGCCATCCTTTCAAAATCAGTTGCTCAGTTAGATAAAGACTCCAAGGAACTCGGCAACGTGATCGACAGCCTGCAACAACTTCTCGTTTCACTCCCGAAACCCGAAGCCCCGCCGAAACCGGAACTGCCGGTGGAGATCAAACCCGCACCCATCCGCAGGAAATGAAGCCCAACACCATGCCCATGATCTGTGGCCTCGCCCTTGCTGCGATGACCGCCGCCGGCTTCAGCCACTGGTGGTCGGTGCGGCAATTCGTCGCCGCGATCCAGACCGGACTTCCGGTTTTACCGCAGTCCCGGCAAGTCGCCCAACCCGCCTATCCGGCTGGAGCCAACTCTCCTGTTCCGATTTTGCTGACCCGCCAAATCCCGCCAAATCCCGCTCCCTTCTCACCCAACGACGCCGATCAGAAAAAATTCTACGAGGCCCTCATCGCCAAATTGGAGAGCTTCCAGAATCAGAACCGCGACCTCCGCGACCAAATCGCGGAGACCAACCGGGACGTGCTGAATCTCGGATTCCGCGTGGACACCCACTCCGAGTCCTTCCGCCCGATGCCAGTTAGCGAGGACCGCGGCGACACCAGTTTCGACAACGGCCCCGGCGTCCTTCCGCCCCGCGCCGGGCGGGTCTTTTCGGCGACAAATCAATAATGTTTTCTGCTCTAACGGGCCATGGTCTTTTCCTGCCGCGCCATGAATAACCTCACCCGAACGCTCGTCCCACGCGGGATGTTCGTATTCTACCGCTCGCTTCTGGTTGCAAGTTTTTGCTCACACCTTGCGCTCGCCGCTCCCGCTTGGCAGGCTCAACTAACTTCTCCGGCCCCTGGTCCCTTTGCGAAACCCGCCCCCACCGTGCTGGATCTCCAAGTGAGTTGGAACGGCATGATCAGCGCCGGCACCGTCCGCATGGAATTCGCCCCGCCGGATGTTGCCAAACCCGGCTCCTACATCATCCGCTCCTCCGCCTCCAGTCTTGGTGCCGCCGCCGTGCTCTTTCCCTATCAGACCAATTTCTGGTCCGAAGTCGATCCCACCTCACTCCGCCCAAGATACTTTCATGCCGTGGAAACCGATGACAAGGAAACCGTCAACACCACCATCCGCCATTTCCCCACCAAGACGGAAACCCACGAGGAAGCCAAGCAACTCAAGGCTGGCACGGTGAAGCTAACAGATCGCACTTTTTCCTTCACGCCTGTCTTCGATATGTTTTCGGCCATGCTCCAAGTCCGCAGCCAGAAGCTTGATGCCGGCGACCAGATCACGCTCGCCATCCATCCCTTAGGCACGCCCTATCTCCTCCGCGTGAAAGTCGAGGGCCGCGAGGTTCACGCTGGCCGCGACGCGATCCGCCTAACGGTTGGGATGCAGAAAATCGACCGCAATACCTTGGATCTCAAGCCCTACAAAAAATTGAAGCGAGACGCCACCCTCTGGCTCAGTGACGATGCCGACCGCATCCCGCTCGAACTGCGTGCCGCCATCTTTATCGGCGACATCCGCGCCACCCTCGTCTCCCAGCACAAGCCTTGACGCCGCATCAAAGTAGCCGGAGCTTCCAAGTAGCTGGGACTTCCAGATCAAGACCGTGTAAGGTGCAACTTGCGCCGCCCCTATCAGCTTCCTCTTATGAACATAAAATTTCTCATCCTCCTCAGCGTGCTCCCCGCCGCCGCCTTCGAGCTTCCTGTTGATTCCACCCAGTGCGTTCTCGGACTCGCGGATGGCTGGGACAATTCCACGGCCACCCTCCGCCTTTACGAGAAATCCGGCACCACTTGGAAAGCCACCGGTCAGCCATGGCAGGCCCGCCTCGGTAAAAGCGGCTTAGTCTGGGGCAACGGCCTCCACCCCGTTGCCGCCGCGGCCGTCACCAAGCGGGAAGGGGACAACCGTTCTCCTGCTGGCGTTTTCGCCATTGGCAGCGCCTGGGGCTACGCGGCCACCATCCGCAAACAGCCGAATCTGCCATACCACCAAGTCACCTCGCACGATCTATGGGTCGAAGATCCCACGTCGCCAAGCTACAATCAGCACGTCGTCCTCGATCACGAGCCCGCCACCGCATGGGAAAAAAAGCAGCAGATGAAACAAGCTGATCCCGCCCACTCGCTGGAACTCTTCATTCATCACAACGCCGCACCCAAGGCCGTGCCGCATTCCGGGTCATCCATCTTCTTCCACATCTGGCGCGGCGGCGGCAGCCGTCCCACCGCTGGCTGCACCACCATGGAACAGCCGAAACTCGAGTGGCTCATCGCCCAAATCAACCCAGCCCGCCACCCCCTTTTTGTCCTCCTTCCCAAGTCGGAATACACAAAACTCCGCAGTCCGTGGAAGCTGCCTGACGCGCAATAACCTTACAAACCGCGAGTGGACACCAATGGACGCGAATCATATGCTAATAATCGACTGACTTCGGCTGATTTGTTGAAAGGAAGACCGCCGTCTCGGCTATCCTACCCAATGTTGTCAGTTTATGTGTAAATTCGTGGTTTCATTCTTTTCTTCACCCTTGCCATGTCATCGCCGATTTTTGAGATCACGAACGCACAAGTCTGGCGCGGGGAGACACTCGCCTTGCGGGACTTTTCTCTCACGCTCAACCATGGCGAAAGCGTGGCGGTCCTCGGGCCGAACGGCGCGGGAAAAAGCACTTTCCTAAAACTTCTAACCGGAGAAGTCCGACCCGCAGCCGAACCATCGACGCTCTGTCGTTTGTTTGGTGATGAACTGTGGTCGCTGGAGGAAATTCGCCACCGCATCGGCGTGGTGATGCCGGAGGAAGTGAGCCGCTTCGGGCCAGATGAATTAGCCCGCGATGCCGTCCTGTCATCGCTGCGCGGAGCTTATGGCCGGACGCGCGAGATGCGGTTTTCACGACTGGAAAAAGACCGCACCAAGGTAGCGATGGAGCGGATGGGCGTAGCGGATCTAGCAGTTCGGGACTTCGGCGGGCTGTCATCTGGCGAGCGGCGGCGGCTCCTCATCGCCCGCGCCCTCGTCCACGAACCCCAAGTGCTGGTGCTGGACGAACCCTCGACCGCACTGGATTTCACGGCGGCCATTCAACTCACCTCGACCCTCCGAACACTGCTCAAAGCAGGCCGTGACCTAGTGTTAGTGACTCATCATCCAGGTGAAATCCCACCGGAAATCGACCGCGTGGTCCTACTGCGGCATGGCCGGATTTTCGCGGACGGCGGGAAACGAAAAATTCTCACCTCCAACCGCCTCAGTGAACTCTATAAAACCAACCTGCGAGTGACTTGGTCCAGCGGCTGGTGTGACGTCCGCCCAGCCTAACAATTCCGAGACTTCCCGGACCAGTGCTCTGTCGAAATTAAATGTTTGATACCTTCGGGACTGATACGTCGAGGACGAAATCGCTAACTTCAGAATCCTCTGGGAGCCATTGCCGGATCCATCAGCGAGCCGCCACTGCCAGCGCGACCCAAGAGCACGACTCCAAACAAGTGGCCATCGGCGGATTTGGTCACGCCCACGCCCATCTGGCTCCAACCATCCAACACCATTTCGTGCTGACTACTGGCCCAGTAGCGGACAAAACTCACGCCAGTCTGAGGGCCGTGATCCAGCAGTCTCCCTTGCAACTTCACCAGCGTTCCGAAATTCGTCCGGCTCCGCAGCAAGTTCACATCATCCGCACGCATGAGACCCGTAGCGGCGGCATCCGCACTGGTTTGCTGGGCCAGTCCCACCAATACCGGTGAACTTTCCAGCGCTGGCAGCCCAGCATTCCGGCGTGCGGCGTTGAATGCCGTATGTAAATTTTGTTCCGTCGCCGTCGGCGCAACCATGGTCGCGCTGTGCCTAACCGGCTCGTTCGCGCAGCCTATTAGAATCGTCGAAACTACACCCACCAGCCAGTTCATGCGTTTTCCATTCATCTGGCGAATCTCTGAAATCCACAGGGAAAGGCAAGGGCGGAATGCGAGGGCTTATCCGAAAGGGTGCAGGAAAAAAAAGTTAGCCCAGACACGCACGAGCTTGTCACCCGTGTTCAAGATTAGATGAGAAGGAGTTGAGAGACCCTTCTCGAAACGGAATCTTCCTGCATCCCTTGCCTTGTGCCACGGGATTTCCTATTTCTCCGCCATGCGTGTGCAACGAACAGACGAGCCAGCCATCGGGATCATCGGTGGCAGTGGGCTCTATGAAATGGATGGCTTCGGGGAAATCACTCGGCACGCCATTTCCACCCCCTTTGGCGAGCCTTCCGACCCCGTCGTCTGCGGCAGCATCGACGGACGGCGAGTGTGTTTTCTGCCGCGCCATGGGCTCGGCCATCGCCTGTTGCCACATGAGATCAATCACCGGGCGAACATCTGGGCGCTGCGGTCATTGGGTGTGCGCTGGCTGCTCTCGGTTACCGCCGTCGGTAGCCTGCGCGAGGAAATCGCCCCGCGCGACATCGTCGTGCCGGACCAGATGATCGACCGCACCGGCACGGCGGCGACGCATACGTTTTTTGGCAATGGCATAGCCGCACATGTCGGTTTCGCCGATCCCTATTGCGGCGAGCTTCGGGGAAAATTGCTCGCCACGGCGCGTTCACTCGCGCCGAAAGTCCACGCCGGCGGCACCTACCTTTGCATGAATGGCCCGGCCTTTTCCACCCGCGCCGAGGCAGCTTTCCACCGCCTGATTGGCGCGGACATCATCGGCATGACCAACGCCCCGGAAGCTCGCCTCGCCCGCGAGGCGGAAATCGCCGCCGCCGCGCTGGCGCTCGTCACCGATTACGATTGTTGGAAGGATGACGAAGCCGCTGTCGAGGTGGATGCGGTGATCGAAAACCTCCACGCTAACAGCGCCATGGCGCAACGCATCATCCGTGACCTCGTGGCCACCATTCCCGAAACCCCTAGCAGCCAGTCCCATCGCGCGCTCGACACCGCCATCTTCACTGACCGGAAAATCTGGCCACCGCAAACCGCTGAAAATCTAACACCCATCCTCGCACGCTACCTCACGGAGTCCTGAAATCTAATCAGGCTATGACAGCAGTTTCATCAAGGCATCCGGGTGGATATGCCAGCCGAGAAGGCCGGCGAGGCCCATGATAACCCCAAAAGCGGTAGGCACCATGGCAACCCAGAATAGCCAGTGCTTACGGGTGAGCGCGGTCACCGCTAGCAGCGAGATGGCCAGAGCGACCAAGGTATCGGACAGGTCGAATTGGTCGTCACGGTAGTTGAGAGCATCATAATTGGTTTGGTCGGCAGTGGCCTGTTGCTTAAGTTCTTCTTTTTTTGAGGACTGGTCGGCGGCCTTTTTTTCGTAGCGCTGGATGGCAGCGGTGGATTCCGGGCTGGGAGTGATACCGGCGGCGAGTTTCATCTGGGCCAGAGCCGCCTCATCGATTTCCTCACGTATATTACGGGCTTGATAGAACGACCAATGATCGAGCTTATCGGCCTGCGCCTGCTGCATGCCTTGGCAAATGTTGTCGTCCTTCACTTTACAGATGCCGATGAAGGTGGCCAACAGTGCGACGGTGATCGCGACCCAGGTGTTCAACTTCGAGTTCGCGGTCTTCTGGTTTTCATCATCGTTTTCCTCCAAGGCAGCCATCGGGTCGATATCCATAATGGGTGAAGCTAGAGGCGGAGCCATCGGACTGTCAATTCAATTTGCGCTCTCCGAAAGGCAATATGCAGTACCCTACAAAAAAACCCCGACATCATCATTTCCTCTGGACACGACTTCGTGCTCCAAACTGGCGATCTCAAACAGGTCAACTTCAAGCGCCATTATCAATCCAGATCAGGTGGTGTTTTCTACCGCATCAAAAGTATCAAGGAATCCAATACAACTCAAGGGAAAGGCGATCCGCGATCATAACGAAAAAGAGGCGAGCCGGATCGTGCGCGCCGGGCGCAAGCCGCTGGGAATTTCCTACGGGCCTGCCGGATTGGCAGCCTTGCCCAAAAGCGATGTTCGGAAAGTCCTTCTGGCGGCACTTTTGCGGGAGAAAACTGCG
>JAYVNM010000056.1:0-5943 GCA_043758445.1 Akkermansiaceae bacterium
CGCTTCGTCAATGTCGGTCAGATCCTGGTCGCTGAATTGAAGGGAAATCACCCGAAGAGATTACAGGAACCTGGAAGATATTTACCACCCTTCTTTCTCACAATTTATGATGACGGCGAGTATATCATAAATCCACTTGAAATATTCCGCCCGCTGCAACCCGCCCGCCGCCGCCTCGTCGAGGCAAACTTTTGCCACGGGATGCATTTGCAGAATCGACGCGGGATTGATCGACGTAATCGGCCCCTCCACCGCTCCGGCGATGGCGTTTGCCTTGTTAGCGCCGAAAGCCAGCAGCAGGTTTAGGCGGGCTTCCATGATGGTGCCGATCCCCATGGTGATCACATGATGCGGAACGTCCTCCTCGCTCCCGAAGAAGCGGGCGTTGTCCTTGCAGGTTTGCTGGGTGAGAGTCTTGATACGGGTGCGCGACGCAAGGGACGAGGTGGGTTCGTTGAAGCCAATGTGACCATCACTGCCGATCCCCAAGATCTGCAGGTCGATGCCGCCCGCCGCCTGGATTTGCTCCTCGTAGCGATTGCAAAACTTCGGGATATCGACCGCATTGCCATCCGGGATGTGGATGTTTTCCTGCGCGATGTTGATATGCCGGAACAGATTTCCCCCCATGAAGCTGTGGTAGGACTGGGGGTGCTCCTGTGGGAGGCCGATGTATTCGTCGAGGTTGAAGGTGGTGACATGGCTCCAGTCGAGGTTCATGCCGATGAGCGTCTGGTAAAGCGACAGCGGTGTGCTGCCGGTGGCCAGACCGAGCACCGCGTTGGGTTTCTCACGCAGTAACCGCGCGATGATCTGGGCGGCGACTTCGGTCGCTGCCTGCTGGGTGGGTTGGATGATGATTTCCATGATAGCGGTGCAATCAATTTTCTTATTTTTGAGGCAGGCCGTTAGATCTGTCCCAGTCGTTGGCGGAGTTTCTGGCGCACGTCGGCATGGAAACGATCGATGAACTCGCCGACGTAGGCGACGATATCGAGGGTTTCATCCGCGACGATGGGAGTGAGGTCCATGCCGAAAATGAGCTGGGTGGATGCATCTGTCGCGTGCGAGTCAAAGAAGGTCGCGTTCGCCGAGCGTCGTCCCAGGGTCGCAAGATCGTAGCGTTTGCCGCCGGCAATCTGGGAGTCGAAGACACCGTTCAAAGCCGCAGCCAAATTGTCGCGGCCGCTCACATCCATCAGCACCTTGGAATCGTCGGGCATCCAATCGAGGTTCCGCCAGACTTCACAACCGATAACCTGCCTCGGCCGCTGGTCACGTGGCAGTTCGCGCATGGCCAGCAACGCGGCGATCGTCACCCCTATGTGGGTGTCGTGCTTGTCGGCGGGGTTGTGGGTGTAAACCACCTCGGGGCGGGTTGCTTCGAGAATCGCCTTCAGGTCGGCCTTCAATTCCCCTGCGGTAGGGCTTTTGACCGCGCTGCTGGGATAATCGAGTTGGATCATCGCGCTGAAGCCACCGATGACTGCCGCGGTGTTTTGCTCCCGCCGGCGAATCGCCATCATCTCGGCGTCGCTGAATTCACCATAAGGACCGGTGCGGGAACTCCCGGCACCGTTGGTACAGGTGACTCCACCGAACCATTGGTCGCTGCGGGCATAACATTGCAGGATGCCATGGAACGCCATGAACTCGAGGTCGTCCTGGTGCGCACCGATCCCCAGGTGGGTGGTGCGCCGCAAGGCTTCCGTTTCTGCGGTGCCGTCTGGAATGAATGTTATGGCCGTGGGTAAATGTAGCTTCATCGGTTTATTTTTTGATTTTGGGAAGGCTCGCGGCCGCGACTGCCTGGCCAACACGCCGGGTCTTCTCGTCGGGCACGCGCATGGCGATGTCGATTTCAGGAAACTCGCGTTCCAGCCCGAGCACCAGCGGCACGGCTTGGCCGGAAGCGCGGGCACTTACGACATAGTTCCGGTTGAACAGAACCGGCGGCAGAAACTTGGGATCGAGGATCGCCGTGATGGCGGGTTTAACCGTGGGAGATGACATGGGATGGCGGGAGTGTTAGTAATGCGGCGGGCAAGAACCCGCGCGAAGCACTACACTTGCGACCGCCATTGACAGCACGACAGTAAGGTCGTGCTTCCTTATCCGCCAACCTGAATTTTACGCAACGCTAAGCAATGCGGGAAGATGAGTCCCGGATGGAGAGTCGGGTGGCCAGAACCGAGTGCTGGAGTGGAAGAGCCAGGAATGAGCGGCAAGGTCGTTCTTGATTGGACCGTTATGAACTAATTAAAATCATCTGTTATAAATTCCAATTTCACATCACACCTTGGCACGCAACTCGACGGCATCCGCGCCGCCGGGACTTACAAAAACGAGCGATTCATCACCACACCGCAAGGCACCTTGATTCGCGCCAATGGTGGCGAGCCGGTGATCAACATGTGCGCAAATAACTACCTAGGACTTGCGCAACATCCACGGGTGCGGCAGGCCGCCCATGAAGCTTTGGACCAATGGGGCTACGGTCTTGCCAGCGTGCGGTTCATCTGTGGGACCCAGAGCCTTCACAAGCAGCTTGAAGCGAGTCTCAGCGAATTCCTCGGCACCGAAGACACACTGAGCGATGTAAGTGTCGGAATTATGCATTTCCCCATCCGCCCAGACCGAGATGCCACCGCAGCCGCGCGAGTCGCCCACTTCATAGTGATCGTAGCCCTCGCCGTGGTCCTCATGGTAGGATTTTGCGATTTTGCCATAGGGCAGCTTGAGCTGATCTTCGAGATACCATTTGTCGATGATCGGGTAGGGAACACGCTTCAACCAGCAGTCGATGCCGCTGTTCTCCCGTTCAGACCGCAGCGCTGGGCCGTAGGTACGGAAGGCTGCTAGATCGTTTTCCCATGCGAAATCGTCCGAGCGCTCCGGTATGTAACGGGCGAATACGCGCGGGGCGTTTGGCAGGAAATGTTCCGGCAGGGTCACGCCCTCGAAACTGGCAAGCTCGGTGCGGCGTTTGGCCGGTTCTAGCAGGCGGATGATTTCCGCACCCGCTAACAGAAATGCGCCCGAGCCATAGACTTCGGTGGACTCTGCGCCGGTGTCCTGCTTGTCGGGTGAGTCGCCGATTTTTTGGACAAACCCGAGCATCCCCGTGGGTTGGATATTTCTAACAAGAGTCTGATAGCCCTTCATGATGATCGGCCGAAATGTCTCAGTTGGCAGCAGACCACGGTTCACCCCCCAAGCCATCGCATAGACGAAAAACGCCGAGCCGGACGACTCGCCTTGCGGTCCCTCGGGATCGAGCAGGCTGGTGCGCCACAAGCCGTCCGCGTTCTGCAGCTTCGTCAGTGCGAACATCATGTCGTGATAGAGGCCCAGAAATTTACCAACCCCAGATAGAACGGTGCCTGCGTCCAGTCATGCACCGCGTGTGTCGAGGGATTCGCAAGCTGCCAATCCGCCACCCGCTGCATACTATGCAAAATCTCCGCCGGCTTCAGATCCGCCGCAGCCAACGGGCAGACGGTGGCCAGCAACAGCAGCTTCCCAAGCTGGAAATGCGCCGAACGGAAGCAATGGCGACGTAGGTGAGTCATCGGATTTTCGTGCGTAGTTTATTTGGAAACTGAGATTCCGGTTGCCACAGAATCGGCCAAATGAAGAATGCTCCTGATCTAAGGAAATTCGCTGCTAGCCGGACACGTTCCCCCGATACTTTCGAATCCCACCTCACCCTTCAATCACTATCATGGAAAAACGTCTCATGCCATCCCCCCGCGAAGCTTCCACCCTCGACACTGACGAGCTGCGTGCCGCTTTCCTCCTCACCGACCTCTTCGCCCCCGGTGAAATTTGCCTCGTTCATACCGACCTCGACCGCGTCATCGTCGGCAGTGCCATCCCCACTTCCAGCCCTCTCGCTCTCGGCACTGACGACGCCCTCAAGGCGGATTTTTTCTGCCAACGCCGCGAACTCGGCATCCTCAACCTCGGCGCGGCAGGCACCGTCACGGTCGATGGCACTGCCCATGACCTCGCCAGCCACGACTGCCTCTACATCGGCCGCGGCAGCCGCGAAATCACCTTCACCAGCGCCTCCGGGGAAACTCCCGCCGTCTTCTATCTGGTCAGCTACCCCGCCCACACCACCTACCCGACCGCTAAGGCCACCCGCGCCGATGCCAACCGCGTGGAACTCGGCAGCAAGGACGAGTGCAACGAACGCACGATCCTCCAATACATCCATGAAAACGGCATCAAGAGCTGCCAGTTAGTGTTAGGCTTCACCGAGTTCAAGCCCGGCAGCGTCTGGAACACCATGCCCTGCCACACCCACGACCGCCGCAGCGAAGTCTATTGTTACTTCGACGTCCCCGCCGCCCACCGCGTCCTCCACCTGATGGGCGAACCTCAGGAAACCCGCCCGCTCTGGGTCGCCGACCGCCAAGTCGTCCTCTCGCCGCCTTGGTCCATCCACTGCGGCTGTGGCACCGCCAGCTACCGTTTCTGCTGGGCCATGGGCGGCGAAAACCAAACCTTCACCGATATGGATCGCGTGGAAATCGCGGACTTGCGGTAAATCATAGAGAATGAATCTTCCTTTTAATATGAACCCATTCAATCTCACCGGAAAAACCGCCCTCGTCACCGGCTGCAAGCGCGGCATTGGTTTTGCCATGGCCCAGGGCCTTGCCGAGGCTGGCGCGGACATCATCGGCGTCAGCGCCAGTTTGGAACTATCAGGCAGCGCCATTGAACAAGCCGTCACCGCCCTCGGTCGGAAATTCACCGCCTACTCCTGCGATTTCTCAGACCGCGCCGCCGTCAAAGCCTTCGCCGCGCAAATCCTCGCCACCCACGGTGCGCCAGACATCCTCGTCAACAACGCTGGCACCATCAAACGCAAGCCCGCCGCCGAGCATCCCGACGACTTCTGGTTTGAGGTCATCGACGTGAACCTCAACGCCCAGTTCCTCCTCAGCCGCGACCTCGGCGCGAAAATGATCGAGCGTGGCAGTGGGAAAATCATCTTCACCGCCTCCCTTCTCACCTTCCAAGGCGGCGTCACCGTCCCCGGCTACGCCGCCTCAAAAGGCGGCATCGGCCAGCTCACCAAAGCCCTCGCTAACGAATGGGCCGGCAAGGGCGTCAACGTCAACGCCATCGCCCCCGGCTACATCGCCACCGACAACACCGAGGCCCTGCGCGATGACCCCGTTAGATGCCAGCAAATCCTCGCCCGCATCCCCGCCGGCCGCTGGGGCGTGCCCGCCGATTTCAAAGGCCCAGTCGTCTTCCTCGCCAGCGAAGCCTCTCGCTACGTCCACGGCGAGATCCTCGTCGTCGATGGCGGCTGGATGGGTCGCTGAGTGTAAAATGGGAGCACACGCGCCCTCGCGTGTCGTCCTCGGCGCCCTCGCCGAGGACCGGCCGGCATCAGGATCGACCATGATCCACCAAATAACCGCACCCATCCTGCAACCACCGTCTCACAAATCCGACAGCGTCGATGCACTAGCCTTTTTTCATCTCGCCGCGCGCCTCTTTCGCTAGTTTCTGGTAATCGTCGCGGATCGTGTCGATATCCTCCTCCTCCAGCTCCTCCAGATCTAGCAGCGAGTTGTTAGCCTCTTTCATGGCGCGGATCAATTCGTCCAATTTCACCTGCACCGCCTCGGAATCCCGGTTCTGACTGTTCTGAATCAAGAAAACCATCAGGAACGTCACGATGGTGGTCCCGGTGTTGATGACCAGTTGCCACGTATCTCTGAATTGAAAAATCGGGCCCGTGATGGCCCACACGACGATCACCGAAGCAGCGATTCCAAAAGCCGCCGGCCTGCCCGTGGCGCGGGCGGTGATCTTGGCAAATCGTAACTATTCATGTATTTAAGAAATCTTAAGCACTTTTCCCCATCGTTGGCGTTATCCCTGTGTTGACCGACCGAGCCAAAGCCCTGCGTCCCA
>JAYVNM010000057.1:0-17376 GCA_043758445.1 Akkermansiaceae bacterium
ATGATTGCCTGCGGCTGCCGCACATCGTGCTTTGCGGCGAGCTGGAGCAAATCCTGGCGGCTGATTTGCGAAGCCTTCCCGTTCACCCGAGCCGCGCGAAAGCCGGATGCAAGCGGATAGGAGGCCAACGTCAGATCAAAGGCAGGGGCGAGCGTCCATTGCCCGGCGGAGTCCATCAAGAATGCGTGATTCCGCCCGTGGTCGTCGTCATTGGCCGCGACAACGTTGAACACCGCCCTGCGGAAAACTTCTTCCACGCTGCGGTGATCGCTTGTCAGGCTGCGGGCGATTTCCATCAGGTCTTCGTAATCTAGCCCGTCGCGCAACGGAGTGTGGGTCAGCCCGGAATAAGAATGCAGATGCAGCCGCGCTCCATTCGGCCCGCGCTCAAATCGGCGACTTAGGAAATGGCAAGCACCTGCGGCCTCCAACAAGCGTGTTTCAGGCACCGTGATTCCCGCAGCCCGCGCCATTTCCGCATATGCGGCCTCGATTCGGCCATCCTGCAGGATTGGTTCGGTATCGAATTTGATCAACCACGCACCAAACCCTTCCGCCGGAGGGTCATCCAACCGGAGCTCGGTGAAATCGTCGGAAATCGCGAGCAACGCCTTCGGTTGAGCACCACCCGGCGACATACCGCCGCGCAAAAGGGTGGACAAAACCTCGCCCGCGTCCCCCCGCAGCGCCTTGCGTGCGGCTTCGACCATCTGCCCGAGTTCCGCCACCAATCCATCGTTGAAATCCAATTTGCCCTCGCTGGGAAAAAACGCCAGTGCGCCCATTTTCCGGCTTCCTTGACAGGCGAGTTTCCGTAACGCCGTCACCCGATTCCATGGAATCCCGAGTGCCTCGAAATGCCGTTGCATCAACCGCTCGCCCCACCAATCCGGCAGGACATCCTGAAACAACCCGTGAAGTTCGCCGAAACCGGGCGTCGGCGTGCTGACCGCACCGCGGGTCGAGTTGGGCAAATACACCGGGGAAAGCTCGCGCGTCCCGCCCCGCCAGCCAGCATCATATTCAAAAAACACCACGCCGCGTGCGTCCTGATAAAGCGTTCCGATCCTCGCTTCTTTCCGCCCTGCCCAATGCACCTCAAGCTCCATCGCCCTCTCCTTTCCGGTTGCGGCGCGGTGCCCGTTGCCGCCCGCCACGTTTCACCGCTTCGATCGACTCCATCGCCACCGGCCGCGCGAACAAATCGCGCAATTCGCCATCCACCCCCAGCGCCACCGCGATCCGCACCAATCGTTGGAACGAACCCTGTCCTCTCGCCTCAAACAATTTCAGAGTGGAAAGCGCCACTCCCGAGCGCTCAGCCAATTCTTCCTGGGTCCAGCCCTTCGCCAGCCGAAATCCGCGCAAGCGCTGGCCGATTTCCAGGGCAATCGCCACAGGATTACGTTGTTGAAAAGCCGACATTTTGTCCACAAGCTGAAATTAAGCAACTTAAAGCTAAAATAGCAATGATTATTTTTGGGTGCCGCCAGCGTAAAAGTAGCCATTCGCTTTGGTTAAGGGTAATCAGGAGAAGGGGATTGCATCCCCTTCTCCTGATTTTGCCCTTCCCCAATCCTCGGTGGCGCATAGAACTAGCGGAAGAAATGCCTACACTGGACTGGATCGGGAAAAACGCGGTGATCCGTCACCACAAGGAAGTGCCTTTCCGCTTGTTGGAGCCGGATGTGGGGCTTTCCCACGGCGGCGCGGAAACGGGAAACCTCATCGTCCAGGGGGACAATCTCCACGCCCTCAAGGCACTGCTGCCGAAATACGCGGGCAAGGTGAAGTGCATCTACATCGACCCGCCCTACAACACCGGCAACGAAGGCTGGGTTTACAATGACAAGGTGAACTCCCCGGAAATCAACCGCTGGCTCGGCTCCGTCGTCGGCAAGGAAGCGGAGGATCTCTCCCGCCACGATAAGTGGCTCTGCATGATGTACCCGCGGATGGTGCTGCTGAAACAGTTTCTCACGGAGGACGGCGCGATTTTCGTTTCGATCGATGACAACGAGGTGGCGAGCTTGAGGCTGCTGATGGATGAGATTTTTGGTAAGGGGAATTTTGTGGCTACCGTGCTTTGGCAGAAAGTTTATTCCCCAAAGAATACAGCACGGCATTTTTCCGAAGACCATGATTATGTGATAGTCTATGCCAATAAGGCAGACACTTGGAGTCCGCTCCTTTTGCCAAGAACAGAAAAACAGGACAAGGCATACAAAAACCCCGACAAAGACCTCCGGGGAGTTTGGAAGACAAGTGATCTTTCAGCTAGAAACTACTATTCTGAGGGCACATATTCTCTGACAACTCCGTCTGGACGTGTAATCGATGGACCACCCAAGGGGCGCTACTGGACCATTTCAAAAGCCGAATTTGAAAGGCTTGATTCTGAAAATCGCATCTGGTGGGGAAAAGACGGTGGTTCAATTCCACAGCGGAAAAGATTCCTTACAGATGTAAAAGCTGGAGTCGTCCCTCAGACAATGTGGTTTTATCAAGAGGTTGGGCACTCCCAAGAAGGAAAGCAGGAGGTTGTATCAGTTTTGGACTTTGCAACATCCGACGATGTATTCATCACCCCGAAACCCACACGCCTGATCCAACGAATCCTCCAACTCGCTTCTGACAAAGACTCCATCATCCTCGATTCCTTCGCGGGCTCCGGCACGACAGGTCATGCGGTGTTGAAGCAGAACGCGGAGGACGGCGGCAACCGGAAGTTTATTCTGGTAGAGATGGAAGAAAAGATCGCGCAGGACATCACAGCGGAGCGGGTGCGGCGGGTGGCGGGCGGTTACAAGAATGCGAAGGGCGAGCCGGTGGAGGGGCTGGGAAGCGGTTTCCAATTCTGCCGTCTGAGCGAGGAGCCGCTTTTCAATGAGTTCGGCGATATCCGGGATGATGTGACCTTCGCGCAGCTTGCAGATTTTGTATGGTTCGCGGAGACGGGAGAGGGCTACACCGGTAAGGCGGATTCTCCCTTGCTTGGGACGCACGGCGGGGTGGCAGTCTATCTGCTTTTCAACGGCATCCTCGGCGACCGGCGTCCGGCGGGCGGAAATATCCTAACGCCCGCAATCCTAGCGAGCCTGCCGGAACACGACGGCCTACGTGTGATTTACGCAGCGGCGGTGAAGGGAATCGGCCCGGCGGCGCTGGCCCGGGCGAACATCGTTTTCAAACAAACCCCCTACGCGATCGAAGTGTGATGAATATCGCTGTAAGAATGGTGATGAAAGTGGCTGGAGCGTCTCGCTCCAGTCCGTTGTCCAGGCGTCTCGCCCGGAGTCAGGATGCGGGAGGCGAGACGCCTCCGCAACGGTCTGGCGCGAGACGCGCCAGCCACCCTGACAAAGCTGTTTTTCGCACACTGTGTGAATCGCCGCAGTGAAAATGGAAAACTAAGGCCATGAAAACCTTCCAAGCAAAAGACTATCAGAGAATCTGCCTTGAGAGCGTGGAGAAGTATTTCACGAAGTGCCAGGAGCTGGGCGATGCGG
Source organism: Akkermansiaceae bacterium (assembly GCA_043758445.1). GTDB lineage: Bacteria > Verrucomicrobiota > Verrucomicrobiia > Verrucomicrobiales > Akkermansiaceae > Luteolibacter. The sequence goes on from JAYVNM010000057.1 coordinate 3,510, forward strand.
ATTGGGCGTTTCAAAAGACGACGGAAGAGTTGTGGGGCGAAAAGAGCCAGTTCACGCCGCTGAAAGGGGAGTTTCCCCCGGAGATGCCGTATTTCTGCCTGCGGGTGCCGACCGGCGGCGGCAAGACCTGGCTGGCCGCGAAGAGCGTGGCGCTGGTGAACAACACCCTGCTCCAGACGGAACACAGCGTGATCCTGTGGTTGGTGCCCTCGAAGCCGATCCGCACGCAAACGATCAATGCGCTGAAAGACCGCGACCATCCCTATCATGCCGCGCTGCGGGAAGCGGGGCCGGTGACGGTGTTAGATCTTTCCGAAGCAAAAAGTCTGAACCGCTCGACACTGGAATCGAGCACGGTCGTGATCGTGGCGACCTCGCAGTCTTTCAACGTCGGCGATGAGGAAATCCGCAAGGTTTATGAGGATAACGGGGCCTTGATGGATCTTTTTCGGAATCTAACAGGGGAACAGGCGGCGGGGCTGGAAAAAATCGTGGAGAAGGGGCGGGTATCCTACTCATTGGTGAACGCACTGCGGCTGCGGCGGCCATTCATCATCGTGGATGAAGCACACAACGGCAGAACGGATTTATCCTTTGGCACGCTGGCAAAGTTCCGGCCATCCGGGATCATGGAACTAACGGCGACGCCCGACACAGTGAAGGTGCCGAGCAATGTGCTGCATTCCGTTTCCGCTGTGGAACTGAAGCGGGAAGAAATGATCAAGCTGCCGATTCTGCTAGAGACGGAACCGGACGATCAGAAGTGCTTGGCGGAAGCGATTAACAAGCGCGACGAACTCGCGGAAATGGCACGGGCGGAGGAGAGAAAAGGAGCGCCTTACATCAGGCCGCTGGTGTTGATCCAATCGGAAAAACGCTCAAAGCTCAAAGAGACACGGGACGCGGATTGGGTGAAGGCGGAGTTGATGAGGAATCACAATATCCCGGAGGAGGAGATCATCATTGCGACGGGCGATGAGCGCGGGCTGGAGCAAGTGGAGAAGGATTTCCCGAAAGGGATTTTCGATGATAAGTGCCCGGTGAAGTTCATCATCACGCAGCAACAACTGGCGGAGGGCTGGGACTGTGCCTTCGCCTACATCCTCGTGAGCATGGCAGAGCTGAGAAACGAGAAGAGCGTGGAGCAGCTCCTCGGTCGCATCCTGCGGCAGCCGCAGGCGAAGGCGCGGGAAACGGCGGCATTGAACAAGTCCTATGCCTATGTGGTCTCCCGCGAGTTCGGAGAAACGGCGAACATGTTGCGCGATACGCTGGTGGCGTCGGCGGGCTTCGATAAGGCGGATGCGAAGGATTTCGTGGCTGCGGTGAAGAAAGAGCAAAGCAGACTGGATCTCGGCAGAGGCCGCGTAAAGTTCACGCCGGTGGATGTGAAACTTTCGGAAAGCCTGGATATTTCCAAAGTCTCCAAGGGTCTCAAGGGCAAGGTGAAATTTTCCAAGGCAAAAGGTGAATTGCAGATCAATCAACCTCTCACCGCCGACGAATCTGACGAGCTACAAGCGGTGGCGGTGATGGAGGCAACCAAGGAAACGATCCGCCAAGCGGTGGAGTTCAGCCGAAAGGCGGCGGTAATCTTCGAGACTCCGTCAGAGAAGGGTCTGGATTTCCGGATCCCACAAATGGAGGTGATACTCCACGGCGAGTTACGTCTTTTCGACGAGCCGGAGGCGCTGGATTATCCATGGTCGCTACCGCTCTATGAAGCTAGGCCGAATGACGATGTCCTCAACGAGCTGAAGCTGGCTTTGAGAGTCCGTGACGCAGGAGAGATCGACATTGCCGAAACAGGACTCATGACGACGAGATTCCTACGGGACTTGCAGCGGGATCTCAGTCTCTCCTACGTGCCCGAAAATTGGACGGAGGCGAAACTGGCGGCGTGGTTCTGCCGCCAGATCCACGATCAGTCGATAACCCACGCGAGCAAGCGGGCGTTTGTAAGTTCTTGGGTTTCTTCATTGCTTGCCAAGGATGGGATGGATCTTGCGAGGGTGAACCGGCAAAAGTTCCTGCTGCGTAATCTCATCGCATGGCAGGTGGACGACCTGCGGAAGCGGGCGGTGGCGGAAGAGTGCCAGAGTTTCCTCTTTGGTAAGGGCAATGAAGAGCGGGTAAGAGTCGGGGCGGAATATGAGTTCGAGTTTCACCCGGATGCCTATGCGCCGGATAGACTCTACGACCCGTCAGGTAAGTATGGTTCCTACGAGTTTGAGAAGCACTACTATCCGAGGATGGGTGACTTCGACTCGAAGGAGGAGTTCGCTTGCGCGTGCTGGCTGGACCGACAGGTGAAAGTGAAATTCTGGGTGAGGAATCTGGTGAGAAAGAATGGGATGTCGTTTTTCCTACAAAAAGCGGACGGCAGATTTTATCCGGACTTCATTTGCAAGCTGGATGACGGGAGGATACTCGCCGTGGAATATAAAGGGAAAGATCGCTGGACGGAAGCTGAGGCGGACCGCAAAATTGGTGGCCTTTGGGAGGAACTGAGTGGCGGAAAGTGTCTTTTCGCGATGGTGACGGAGAAAGATTGGAAGCCGATCACGGGGAAGATGGGGGAGTGACCGCCCTGAAGCTGGCCATGGAGCATCCTGGTCCCGCTAGGTGATCGTCGCGGAAGCGAGTATCGAGAAAGGAAACGTCGAAATCGTCCATTTTTGCCTTGCCAAGGCGGGGTCGATCCCTAGTTTGCCCGTCCCATGCCAAGAGTCGGAGGAAAAGCAAAAACACGGAAAGCCGTTGCCAAGCGTTTCAAAGTCACTGGAACAGGGAAAATTCTGCGTCGCAAACAAGGGGCTCGCCACTTGTTGCAAGGCAAGAACAGCAAACGCAAGCGTCGTCTTGGGCAAGCTGCTCTCGTCTCCGATGCTGACCTTAGAAACGTCAGAGAGAATCTTCCTTTTTCCCGTTAAACTGGAAATCGCAGCAACGAATAATAGTCCCGTCCGCTTATCGGACGGCCTTTACACAGCCTGATCCCGCGAGGGAGACACGAACAGTCGAGACTGTGGAAGGAAATGAAAATAACGGTCTGTTCAAACTGAAATAAACTAAATGCCACGTGCCACTAATTCACCGGCCAGTCGCGCCCGCCGCAAGCGGACGTTGCTTCGTGCCAAGGGTTTCCGCGGTTTCCGCTCGAAACTCTTCCGTTACGCCAAGGACGCAGTCCGTAAGGCGATGACCTATGAGTATCGGGACCGGAAAAGGCGCAAAGGTCAATTCCGCCGTTTGTGGACGCAGCGTATCAACGCAGCGACCCGCAACGAGGACATGACTTACTCGCGCTTCATCGAAGGCTTGAAAGCTGCTGGAATCGAAGCTGACCGCAAGATCCTCTCGGACCTCGCGATCACCGATCCCGCCGCATTCTCGGCCATCGTCGCCCAAGCGAAGAAGGCTCTCGCAGCGAAACACGCACCGAAAGCCGCCTGAGCCCAGAAAACCATCAACACCGCCGCCCGGTTCATCCGGTCGGCGGTTTTTTATTTCGTGAAATCAGCTTCATCCGCAAAGTGATTTCCCGCCGAAAGATTTACCGCCTTTAAACCGTTTACCCTACCCCATGAAAAAGCTCCCCATCCTCCTCGCGCTGGCCGCCAGCTCCTCCTTCGTCCTCGCTGGTGAAAAACAACTCTTCAACGGGAAAGACCTCACCGGCTGGAAAGGCCAGCCCGAATTCTGGAGCGTCAAGGACGGCACGATCACCGGCCAAACCACCAAGGAAACCCCAGTGAAAGAGAACACCTTCTTGATCTGGGACGGCGAGGTCGGCGACTTCGAACTGCATTTCATGTACAAAATCGTCGATGCCAACGGCAAGGCTGAGGGCTTCGGCAACTCCGGCGTCCAATATCGCAGCAATGTGGTGAAGCCGGAATACTCCGTGCTCTCCGGCTACCAAGCGGACTTCGAAGTCGGCAAGTCATACAGCGGCATCCTCTATGAGGAAAGGGGCCGCGGCATCCTCGCTCAGCGCGGCCAAAAAGTCGTCATCCATGAGGGCGACAATCCCAAAAATCCAAAACTCGAAGTCACCGGCGAAGTCGGCAAGTCCGACGAGATCCAAGCCGCGATCAAGCCCGCCGATTGGAACGAATACGTCATCATCGCCAAGGGCGGACACCTCCAGCATTTCATCAACGGCAAGCAAACCATCGACGTCACCGATGAAACCGCCGTTGGAGCCAAAACTGGCGTGATCGGGCTCCAGCTCCACGCGGGCCAGCCGATGACCGTTCAGTTCAAGGACATCGTGCTGAAGACGGACAACTGATTCCCAACCCACTCAAATGGGGACAAGGAACCGTGAATGAACGCTGGTGATGTCATTCTTGAAACGCCATCCTTTTCCAGTGCTTGCGCGATTCGAGCGGGTGGTGGCGGTGTCATTTGCATTTCCAGAATCCACGCTAAGCACGCTGGTCCCGGAGGGATTGGAGCTCGATGTTTATGAGGGCCACGGCTTTGTGACTGCGGCGCTGGTGTGGACGCGACACTTGCGGCCTGCGGGTTTCCCGGAGTTTATGGGGCAGGATTTCTTTTTGGCCGGCTATCGGATTTTCACCCGGCTGCGCGATGACTCGGGGCGCAGGCTGCGAGGGCTGACAATCTTGCGCAGCGAGACGGATAAATACCGGATGGTGATATCGGGAAATTTGCTGACTCATTATAACTATCGCCATGTGAAACTGATGACCGAGAAGTCCGGGTCCGAGAGACGGGTTGTAACAACATTGGCCAATGGGAGTCCTACCCTTGATCTGACCTTTGATACGGATGCTGAAAATGCGCCGTTGCCGGTGGAATCTCCCTTCCCCGATTGGCGGACGGCAAGGCGCTTTGCGGGACCGATGCCTTTCACTTTCAGTCCTGAGGCTGACGGTTCTTTCATGGTGATCGAAGGCAGTCGTGCGGAGTGGGTGCCGCGGCCGATTATCGTGAAGGATTGGCACATTAGTCTGTTTGATGAGGCTCCGTTTAGTGGGGTTAGGCCCATTCTAGCCAATGCGTTCATGGTGGAAAATGTTTCCTATCGCTGGAGCAGGGGCCGCATCGTTAGACCCGGAGGTGTCATTTGAAACCGCGCGGAAAATGGCAAGGGATGTGGACCATCATTCGGTTAAATTGGCCATTTTATGCGGGTGCGTTAGTGATTTTTACCGCTGCACTTTTGGGAGTTTTATGGATGGAATTGCCGATACTAAAGTGGGTATGCGGACTCAGCTTCGCGGGCGCAATCTATTTTCTTTTGGTTTCGTTAGCGGTTTCTCATCTGGTTTATGATCGCTCGGATCTCTACCGCTGGGAGTGGCTAAAGCGAGCGCTTCATGGGGCGAAACCCGACCGCCTGATATTCTGCCATTCAGGATTCGATGAAACCTCGCAGGAGTTGCGAGATAAGTTAGGTGATGCCGAGTGGGTGGTGCTGGATCACTACAACGAGTCACAAATGACTGAAGCGTCGATCCGGCGGGCGCGAAAAATGTTTCCTCCCACTCCGGGCACGATGGCCTGCCTGCATGATTGATGGCCGGTGGTAACGGCTTCTGTGAATGTGGTTTTCGGGCTGTTAGCGATCCATGAACTGAGAACTGAGCCCGCGCGGAGCGCATGGTTTGCAGAGGCAAAACGCTGTCTTAAGCCCGGTGGCCGCGTGCTGCTGGCAGAACACACGCGGGACTTGGCAAACTTTATTGCATTCGGTCCAGGTTTCCTGCATTTCCATTCAATTGAAAGCTGGCGCAGATGCTGGGAACATGCCGGGTTTCATACCATTGATGAATTTCGCGTGACCCCATGGGTTCGAATTTTCGTAATCGCAATACTATGATAGAAATTCTCTCGCTGCTGTTACGGATCGCCGGCGCTGGCTTGATTCTGCTCGCGATTTTGCATGTTCCTATTGGCAAACAATTGAAATGGGGCCAGGACGTCAAACGATTAACCCCGGTGAATGCTTCGATTTTCCACGTTCATACATTTTTCATCTGTCTCGTGTTGGTGATGATGGGGCTTCCGAGTTTAGTGGATCCAAAAATTTTCCTCGAAAAATCCAGGGCTGGAAATTGGCTCGCTTGGTCGATCGCATCATTTTGGGCGATCCGGCTTTATTTTCAATGGTTTGTCTATCAGGCGGATCTCTGGCGCGGCAAGCGGCTGGAAACCGCGGGGCATTGGTGGTTTACCTTCGTGTGGTTGGGGCTAGCCACGCTCTTCACCGCCTGCGGCATGTGGCAGGCGGGATGGCTGGTCAGTCACTAAATTTTTGAGGATTCGGCAAGCTGGCCCAATACCAGATTAATGCGAAAAAAGCGAGGTTAAGAAGCACCATGCCCGGTGCAGAAATTAACAAATTCTTGGCGAGGAGAATTTCCAAGGTGTTCATCGCAATAACTACCAATGTTTGCACCATTGCACAGGACCGTCGCATACGTCCGCTGAAAACCCATATTCCTAGGGTTATTTCCAAGACACCGATGAAGAACGTCGCTTTATCCGCAATTCCCTCGCCCAAGATTCGTCCGACGATCAAGCGGTGGCGGGGGATGCCATTGCAAATCTTACTATACATTCCGTGAAAAACCCACACGGAGCCGATGAGAATCCCTAGGATGATACGGAATTTATGGGATCGGATAGAGTTATGCATTCGTTGAATTGTCATGCGGAGTTTGGACAATTGCGACGGGACGCCACAACTCTATTTAGCGTCTTATTTGCCAATGTATATTATGTTAGAATTAGCTTGGTCCCCGCTATGAGCAGGACCAGGGAAAGCAGGCGCTTGATGAGTGTGTGATCGAATTTCTGGCTGCCGAAGTAGGAACCCGCCGTGCCGCCGATGATGGCGGCGATGGCGAGGGTGATGGCGAAAGTGGGGAAGTGTTGGGTGCTGCTGAAATTGCCGAGCAAGCCGGATACCGAGTTGACCAGAATGAAAAGTGCCGAAACCGCTGCTGCGTTTTTGGCGGTGGCCCAGTGTTTGAAAAGTAGCAGTGGAGTTAGGAAAATGCCGCCGCCAGTGCCTGTTAGTCCGGAGAGTAAGCCGAGACCTGCGCCTAGCGAAATGGCGACCGGCTTCTCCGGCTCGGATTTCACGGAGTCGTCCGCGGGCTTGAAGAGAAAACGCGCTGCGGAAAATAGCAGAACCACGCCCACGAGAATTTTGAAAACATGCGTCGGCAAGTTCAGATAGCCACCGACGAAGGCCATTGGGACGGCCAGTAGCGCGAAGGGCCAGAAGAGTTTCCAAGAGAAATGCCCGGCTCGCCAAAACTGCCAGGTGCCGATGCTGGCGACGAGGATATTGAGGACTAGCGCGGTTGGCTTAATATCGGCCATAGCGATGTGAAAAAGCGTCATCACGGCGATGTAGCCGGAAGCCCCGGCATGGCCGACACAGGAGTAAAGAAACGCCACCAAGAGGATGGCGAGGGTGAGATAGGGGAGCAACTCGGGCGTCATCGGAGGATGGGGTAAGTGATGTATTTGATCTGGTTAGAAATTCACGGTGAGCTGGGTGTAGAACCAATCGGCATCAGTGGCTCCACCGTTAGCTGGCACGCTTTCCACCGAATCTTTGATGTAGTTGCCAGCAAAAAAGTGGGCGTAGCCGAGGTGGAATTCCGACCATGGTGTCATGGCATATTTCACGACGAGATCGATTTCGGAACCGACGTAACTGCCGAACTTCGAGTTTTTGCCATATCCATTTCCGCTGCGTCCCGATCCAGATTCCGGATAAAAGGAGTCACTGTTGTTGGCCAACCAGAAGAGCAGATAGTCCGCAGTGACAGTGAGGTTTTTCACAGGCTTAGCGGAGATTGAAATGCGCGGACTGTTAATGTTCCGCAGGCCGACGAGATCCTGCACGCCATAGAAACCGTGATTGGTGCCGAAGAGAGGTTCGAAGGTTCCCTGGGTCCCATCCTTCGGATCTGAATCACCGGACGCGTAATCGTAGCCGACCCCGATCCTTGGCTTGGCTGTAACTTCATCAAAAGTATAACCAGCGCTTCCAGTTAGGGCAAATGCGCGGAGATCGCGCTCCACTCCACCGGATATGACATTGCCGAACTGCCCCGCGCCTTCGAAGGCGCAATCCCAGCCTTGGAAAGCATCGGGCAGGGATTTCAAACGCACTCCGTATGTATAGACATCACGCTCTGATGGCCCACCCACTCCCGTGGACACAGCGTTTGGCGATTGTTCTCCTACATTGCGGGCGAGCAAAAATGCCTGTGCTTCCACACCGCTCATAAGTTCCTGTGATGAAGCATAGATTCCGGAGAAATCATCGTAATCGTTAGAGGCGTTGAACTGATCATCGACAGGGATCACCGCGCGGCTGACGAACGTATCCACCCAGCTTTTCTCGCTGATGTTATAGTGGAGCTTGACCGCATCGAAACTGCGACCGGTGTTGCTCCAGTCGCCAACGCCGATGAAACGCTGGTCGTCGTAAACCATTTCCTGGCGTCCGACTTTCAATGACAACGGAAACAATCCGCCATTTCCCAATTCCACGTATGCCTGTTGTAGGTCCACTGTATCCTGATCGGGGCTGGGATCGCGGTCGTCTGAACTCACCTGAGAGCCGCGTCCCTCGACGTAGAGCTTCAGCCAGTTCTCTGGTTGCCAGCCGATGTGGATTTTCTCACGGAACAGGAAGTAGTCGTTGCTGTTATCTACGCCGTGGCTGATGAAATCGTTGCTGGAAAATGAACCTGCATCGTCCCGCAGCTCATAACGGAACCGGAACTGCCCGCCGATGTCCCATTCCGAGAAAGCGGGATTTTCGAGTCGTATGGCGTCATTGAGCAAGCCCGCGCTCTTCGGCGCACCTGACGTCGGCTGGACGGCCAACATGTGAGGTGAAATTAAGGTAACTAACAGGGCTTCGAGGCTGGATAAGGAAACGCTGTTTAACTTCACGATAATGAGGGAATGTTTTAAAAGGCAAGACAACTATGATTGATATCAGACAAGTGGGTGGCGTGGGTTGAAGGACGAGACGGCGCGGAGTTTTTCCCAGAGGGTGCGTTCCTCGGCGGTGACTTTATCGGGTAGGTGGACGATAAGAGTGGCGTAGAAATCGCCGCGCTCGCCGGTTTTTCCCTTGGGCAGGCCACGGCTGCGGACGCGGAGTTGCTGACCATTCTCACTGCCTGCGGGGATGCGCAGTTTGATGGGGCCGTCAAGGGTGGGCACGCTGAGTTCGGCACCGAGGACGGCTTCCCAGGGGGCGACATCGAGATCGAAATAGAGATCGTGGCCTTCGGTGTGGAAATCTGGATGGGCGGCGTGGCGGACACGTAGGTAAAGATCGCCCGCTGGTGCGCCGCCAGAGCCCGGTGCGCCTTGGTCCGGAACTCGGATGCGTTTGCCATCGGTGACGCCCAGCGGGATGCGGACTTGGAAGGTGTGGGAGGTGGTTTTCCCGGTGCGCGGATCGGTAGTCTGGAGGGAAATGGGGCGGACGGCACCGTGCATGATTTCCTCTAACGTGACGAGGATGTCGCCCTCGATATCGCCGCCTTTTCGCCCGCGTTCCTCGGCGGCATGGCGGCTGGCCCCGCTGAAGTATTGCTCGAAAAAGTCGCTGAAGCCGGTGCCGCCGAAGTTGAATTGCTGCCCCATATCCGGCCCGGATGACGGCCCGCGTGACGGTTGCCGATCCTGCCAATTCGCGCCGAGCAGGTCATATTTTTTCCGTTTTTCAGGATCGCTGAGAACCTCGTTGGCTTCGTTGATTTCCTTGAATTTCGCCTCGGCGGATTTCTTATCCTTAGCGACGTCCGGGTGATGCACGCGGGCCAATTTCCGGAACGCCTTCTTGATGTCGGAGGTGCTGGCGTCGCGCGGGACGCCGAGGGTTTGATAGTAATCTTTGAATGCGGCGGACATGATGGAGCGGCTCCTGCGACGCTTGGAAGTAAGCGAGATGGGAGCCGGTGTCCAGACTGCAACCGGACTTAGGAGGAGGAAATCCGGCGCAACGATTGTTTGGATTTTCGCAGCTTTCGGCGCATGAAAACCGCGACAAGAACAAGCGCTAGGGCCGCGACCACGAGCAGCCACAAAGGCAGTGGCAGCCGGGATTTGAAATGAAGGGTGAAGGGCGTCTGGATCGCGTCGGCCAGCGGAATCTCCCAAATTAAGGTCCGCCCGTCGTTCTCGTTGCGGGTGGCGTTGCTCTCCACCATGGGTTCGGGAAGATGGATGATATAGGTTAGATTTCGCCCCGCGAAGTTCGACGCGGGCATGAAAAATGCTCCCGGCAAGGCCTTACCTGCAGCGATCGTCCGGGAAAAATCGACGGTCCGGCCTGCCAACGTCACATTCACTGCGCCTGCCAACTCGTTCACGGCGCCCGGGAGTTTTGTAAGTGAGTCGTCCTTGGCAATTTCCTTGAGTGCGAGCGCGGAGGCGAAGTTCGCAGTGACATGGATCGTCAGTTGTTCGTTAGTTTCAGTTAGGTCGTAGCCGAACTCAGTGAGACTGGGATTGTGCTGTGAAAAATCCTGAAGCATCCGAGTCAAGCCCATCCGGCCACCTTGGAATCTAGCAGCGACGGCGGGCACGGTGTAGGCAAGATCCGCGCGCCCGCTGCCGTCGGCATGGATCCAGATTTCCTCCCGGCCATCGATGCAGGAAACGAGCAGACCCGCCGCGCCAACGGCCAACCCACGCAGGATGTAACGACGCAGTCGCATCTCACATTTGTTGCTCCGCGCTGCGCATCAGGATGTCGCCAATCTCGACGTGGGCGGGGGCCTCAAGGATCGTTAGAATTGCCCATGCCACATCGTCCGGTTCCAACATTTTCATGGCGGCGCGGGTTTGGTTAAGAGCTTGCTCGCGACCTCGGAAATATTGGTCCAGCAGCGGCGTATCGACGAAACCCGGGGAAACGCAGGCCACCTGGATCGGCGATTGCACGGCCTTGAGCTCGGCCCGCAGCGCATCGGTGATCGCTCTAACGGCGAATTTCGTAGGCGCGTAGAAACCGCCGGTCGGAGGCACACGATGGCCGCTCATCGAAGAGACATTGACAATCCGCCCGCCGGTCGCGGGAAAATGTTTAAGCGAGAGTTGGCAGCAATGGGCGAGCGCCATCACGTTGACCCGCCACATTTCCTCCCAGTCGGCGGGATTGCCGTCGATGATGCGGGAGAGATAGGCGACGCCGGCGCAGTTCACCAGCCCGTCGAGGTTTCCTAGGTTCTGAAAAATCGCGGAGATCTGCCCGCGCTGAGTCAAGTCGGCGAGTATCGGCGTGACATTTTCCGGGACCAGCGCCGGTCTGCGGGTCACCCCGAACACCTTGGCCCCACGCGCGACTAACAGCTCGCAAAGCGCCTTGCCAATGCCGCTGGACGCACCGGTGACGAGTATGGTTTTCCCCTGCAAAACGGTCATGCTGTTACCATGGCACGACTATCGGACAAGGGCAATGCTTGGAACAGTTCGGCCAAATTTGGTAAATCCGCTGCCGAGTGGGCGCGTTGGGAAGCGATGATTTTCCCGTCATGAAACAGGAAGGCTCCCGGCATCTGGAGGCCATCGCCCGCAAGGTAGCCCACGCCGCAACCTTTGAAAACCGACACCGCGCCCCGCCACCAGACGCGCGGGCCGAAGAGTTCGAGGAAACCACCCTTGCCCAGACCAAACGCCCGATAGAGTTCGCAGCGTGGATCAGCAATGCGGGTGACGCCGCTGCGCTCACCGATGTATTGGGTTTCCTTGCCGTTCTGCAACATGTGGACGAGCACCAATTCCGCGCCGTGGAGCTTGGCCTCGTGCTGGATGTTTTCGAGTCCGCGTAGGATCTGGCGAGTGAAGGTGCAGCCGAAGTGGCGTAGGAAAACCATTGCTAACAGCTTATCCGCCGAGGCTTCCGCAAGGGTCATGCCGTTCGAAAGCCGATAGCTACCAGCCGCTTCCGTGATGCCAAGCGGCTCCGCCCGCAGCGGTGGCACGCCGGTGTGAGCTAACACACTAGCCCACAAAATCGCCGCAAAGGGATACCACCAGACGAGATCATCCGCGAGCATCATCCATGCGGCGCGGAGTGGAATCTCTTGCTGATAGATCGCGACACCGAATCCGATGATGCCGAAGGTGAATTTCACGAAGCCCACAAGCACGACCAACCAGTGGTGGATCGGGTTTCTAGCAGCTATCAACAAACAAATTCCGAGCACCCCCATGACGATGCCTACGCCCTGCCACATCAGCGGGTGATTCGGCCGCTCCATGCCGGTCCAGTCAAACCAGAGGTGGGGCCAGAAATTCGCCCACACGGCGAACAGAATGTGATAGCAAGCGGCGGCCAGCAGGACTTTCCGCATCCAGCAGGGGACCCCGCAACTACCGTTCTTACACGCGAATGACATTGGCGAATCGTAAACCTCATTCCGCGCCGCGCAACGGGCGGATTCACCCATTTTTCAAGCCGCTAATGAAGGCGGAGAAAAACCGCGCCCCGGCTTCTAGGGCCGCGATTTCAATAAACTCATCCACGGTGTGTGCTTGATCGATCGTGCCGGGGCCGATGCAGATGCTCGGAATCCCACCGGTCGAGAGATGCGCCGCATCGGAAAACCACGGTGCCCCGGCGCGGGCAGTGCCGGGGGCGGTGGCCAACAATGCGAGAATGAACGGGTGATCCGCTGAGGTTTCCATGGGCGGGTTTTCGTGCGGATTCACGATTTCAACTGGTAGCTCATGATAGGCGATAGTTTCCGTTAGTAAGCGCAAGGCCCCGCCCGCAGACGCCAGCGCGGGCGTGATGCGGATGTCGATTTCCGCCTCGGCAAGATCGGGAACAATGTTAGGCCGCGAGCCGCCACGGATCAGGCCGACGTTCATCGTCGAGCGCCCGAGCACCGGGTGGGTGAAGGTCGCGAGCTGGCCACCGAGGTGGTGCTCGAGCTGATCCAGGGCGCGGGCGAGTTTGAGAATCGCATTTTCCCCGCGCTCCGGTTGCGAGCTGTGCGCCGCTTTGCCCGTGGCTCGCAGGGTGGCCCAAAGCGAACCCTTCGTGACATGGACGACCTGCATCGCCGTCGGCTCGCCAACCAACGCGAAGCTGTAATCACGACCATGCCGTTTCACGAAATCCTTCGATCCCCACTGCCCGGACTCCTCGCCCATAAAGGCTACGAAATCGACAGCCACCGGCAAATCCGCTAGAATTTCCCGATGTTCATGCAGCGCCCACAGCATCGCCGCCATCGGGCCCTTGGTGTCGGATGCGCCACGGCCCCACAGTTTCCCCTCGCGGATCTCGCCGCCGAAGGGCTCGATGACCATGCCGCCGACGCCCACCGTGTCGAGATGCGGCCCTAACAAAATTCGTGGTCGGCCATCCATGGGTGCGAACCGGGCGATCAGGTTTGGTCGGCCCGGTTGGATTTCCTCAAGCGTCACCTCCGCGCCGATGGATTCCAGCCAGCCTGATAGAAACACCGCCAGCGTTTCCTCGCCAGTCTGGCAGGTGCCCGGCGCGTTGTCGGGATTCACCGAGGGAATGCGGACGAGCTGTTGCAGAAGGGAAACCACGTCTTGGCTCATGTCTTGAGCATCACCAGAGCAAAGCCGCCGCGCAAGCCCGCAAAATTTCCCAGGGCGTTTGCTTGGCTGGCCTAGGCTTGGCGAGGTGATGCGGTTGTGATAATTTTCGTAACTACTCAGGTCCATAGGAGGTCAAGCATTACGGATTTCTTGATTTTCTTGGGGTCCTGAGCTATTTCCAAGCCGTGAGCGACCCTCGACCCACTCGGGAACAACTCATCGCGCTGGCCAAGCGCGATCCAGAAGCCATCGCGGATTTGGTGCT
>JAYVNM010000058.1:0-17277 GCA_043758445.1 Akkermansiaceae bacterium
CGCCTTCGATGACTACCGGGATCACCGCGAAAAATCGGTGAAAATTATCACAACCGCATCACCTCGCCAAGCCTAGGCCAGCCAAGCAAACGCCCTGGGCTCCGCGTGATTTTTGGAAGCGGAATGTTTGCCAAGCGCGGAGGATTGTTTAATTCTCACCGCGATGGTGGTGACAAAAACGTTGCGCGCGGCGGCTGGATGGCTCGAATTGGGGCTGGCAGACGAGGCACTTTACGAGCTTCAGGCGCTACCGGCGGAGGTGCAGAGATTGCGGGCGGCGCTGGAACTGAAGCTGGCGGCACAGATGGATCGCGAGCAATGGAACGCCGCCTCCGAGACGGCACGCCTGCTGTGCTTGAAGGCGGAGGACGTGCCGGAATTTTTCCTGCGCGCCGCGTTTTGCCTGCACGAGACGGGGGACACGCTGGCGGCTTGCAACCAACTGCTGCGCGGCCCGAAGGAGTTGTTTGAAATGGCGATTTTCCACTACAATCTGGCCTGCTATCTTTGGACGCTGGGCGAGGGACCACGCGCCCGCAGCCACCTGAAACAGGCGATCGAGATGGATGAGGAATTTCTGGAAACCGCGCGGGAAGATCGGGACTTGGTGGGGATGACGCTGCCGCTGGCTTGACAGTTCCGGGGCTGGGTGGGAAAGGAGATGCGTAAAAACTGCTCATCCTCGCTATGTCTGCCGCACTCACTGTCACACCGCCGTCGGGAAATCCATGAACGTCACTTGGAAGGACGCCCGCATCCAGAAAGGCAACAGCGGCCCCACTCCCGCCCCCGCCAACACCTCTCCAGTCATCCCATAAATCGCGATCCCACAATACCCACCCACCCAAACAAACCCACGCGGCAGAGCCTCAAAACCCTGCTGCGTGTTTTTGTGGCGTCGGCCTGCGACCGTCGTTCTTCCTCGCTTTCTCGATTTTCTCCTTTCCGCCCCTGTTTGAGGAGTTAGCCTGCACATTCAGAATATTGAAATGTCGATCCTCCCTCTACATTCTTCCTCGAATCACTAATCAATCGGCACTTTTCCCGGCATTTCCTACCGTCTGCTTCTTTCCCATGTCCACCGAATCCCACTCTCAAATCGCCAACTTCATCTGGGGCATCTGCAATCTGCTCCGCGGCCCTTACAAGCGGAACGAATACCGTCGCGTAATCCTGCCGCTCACCGTGCTGCGGCGCTTCGATTGCATCCTCGCCCCGACCAAGGCCGCCGTGCTGAAGGAGCATGCGCTGATCAAGGCGAAGCCGGAAACGATCATCCGCCACAAGCTGGAAGCCATCACCGGCCGCCAGTTCTACAATCTCTCCCGGCTCGATTTCAAAAAGCTGCTAGACGACCCGAACCAACTCGCACCGAACCTGAACGCCTACATAAACGCGTTCTCGCCCAACGTCCGGGCCATCATGGAGAAATTCAAGTTCGACCAGGAAATCGCCATCATGGCGGAGAAGAACCTGCTCTACGAGGTGGTGAAAGCGTTCACCGGGCCGAACATCGATCTGTCCTATGAAAAGGTGGACAACACCCAGATGGGCTACGTCTTCGAGGAGCTGATCCGGATCGGTGCTGAGCAATCGAACGAAGAGGCCGGAGAGCACTTCACGCCGCGCGAGGTGATCCGGCTGATGGTGAACCTCCTGCTCTCCCCCGAGAAGGATCTGGCGAAGAGCAATGTAGTCAAAACGATCTACGATCCCGCCTGCGGCACCGGCGGGATGCTTTCCGTCGCGGAAAACTACATCAAGCAGCTCAATTCCAAGGCCGATCCCCACCTCTACGGGCAGGACTGGAACGACGGTGCCTGGGCCGTCTGCAAGGCGGACATGCTGATCAAGGGCGAGGATGCCGACAATATCCGCCTCGGCGATTCCTTCACTCGCGACGAGTTCGACCGCGATTCTTCGGGAGCCAAATACACCTTCGACTACATGCTGGCCAATCCGCCCTTCGGCGTGACTTGGAAGCAGCAGGAAAAGGCGATCAAGAAGGAAGCAGACTCGCTCGGTTACGAAGGCCGCTTCGGGGCCGGACTTCCACGGGTGAATGACGGCTCGCTGCTATTTCTCCAGCACATGATCGCGAAAATGCGCGCGCCCAAGGAGGGCGGCAGCCGCATCGGCATCGTCTTCAATGGCTCGCCGCTGTTCACCGGGGATGCCGGCTCGGGCGAGTCCGAGATCCGCCGCTGGATCATCGAGAACGATTGGTTGGAAGCCGTCGTCGCCCTGCCGGAACAGCTTTTCTACAACACCGGCATCTCCACCTACATCTGGATCCTCTCCAACAAGAAGGAGAAGAAACGCCAGGGGAAAATCCAGCTCATCGACGGGCGGAACTTCTGGGTGCCCATGAAAAAAAGCCTCGGCAACAAGCGCCGCAAGATCGGCGATCCGAAAACCGGGCGTCCAGATGACAAGAACGATCCCGACCACGTCGGCGACCTCACCCGAATCTTCGGCGGATTCAAGGACGGCGAGACCCGCAAATTCGAAGGTAGGGACGGATCGCCGAGCCGTTCGTTGATCGTCTCCAAGGTCTTCGACAATGACGACTTCGGCTTTCACAAGATCACCGTCGAGCGCCCGCTGCGGCTCAATTTTCTCGCCAGCGCCGAGCGCATTACCCTGCTCGATGAACAGAGCGCGTTCAAGAGCCTCGCCAACAGCATCAAGAAAAACGAGAAGGCCCGCCTTCAGGAAATCGAGGAAGGAAAAGCCCGCCAACAAGAAATCCGCGATTTGCTTACCGCTCTGCATAAGGTTCTTGGCAAGAAGCTCTGCATGGATCGGAAAATCTTCCTTACCGAGCTGAAGAAACTCGACCGCGCCCGCGACGTCCGCCTCGCTCCCGCCGAACTCAAGGCAGTGCTCAACGCCATCGGCGAGCGCGATGAAACCGCCGAGATCTGCCGCAACAAGGACGGCGAGCCGGAACCTGACAGCGATCTGCGCGATACCGAAAGCGTGCCGCTCAAGGAAAGCATCGAGGAATATTTCAAGCGTGAGGTCCTGCCCCATGTCCCGGATGCTTGGATCGACCACAGCAAGACCAAGGTCGGCTACGAAATCCCACTTAACCGCCACTTCTACCTCTACGAGCCGCCGCGTCCACTGGGAATCATCGAGGGCGAGATCAAGGATCTGGAAAAGGAGATCATGGAAATGCTCAAGGAGGTGACGGCGTGAGCGTGGCTAGTGCCACCTTGAATAGTTTTGGAGCTATTTGCATTGACTAAGAACTTCGTGCAACGCTTATTTGGGACGTGCTCTCCATTTCCGACATCGACATTGAAGCCCGGCTGTTGTTCGACAATCCTTGGTGGGAGAAGGACGCATCCGCCGCTCCCCACCGGGATTTGCCCCGGCGCGGCTATCTGGAACCTTTCTACAGTCTGGCAACGGATCGGAGTGTCCGCAGGGCCATCGTCCTGCTCGGACCGAGGCGGGTAGGAAAGACCGTCATGCTCTTTCAGACCATCCACGAGCTTCTGGATGCCGGAATTCTGGGAAAGCAGATCCTCTTCGTATCGCTGGAGACGCCGGTTTACACGGACATCGCCTTGTCCCGATTCGTCGAAATGTTCCTCCGCCGCTTCGGGCACACGAAGGATGCTCCTCTTTATCTCATTTTCGACGAGGTCCAGTATCTTAAAAAATGGGAGGTCCACCTCAAGTCGCTGGTCGATAGCTGGCCGGGCTTCCGCTTCATCGTCTCCGGCTCGGCGGCTGCCGCCCTGAAGTTACAAAGCAACGAATCCGGCGCGGGCCGCTTTACGGATTTCCTCCTGCCTCCGCTTACCTTTCACGAATACCTCCACTTCACCGAGCGCGATGGCCTGATCGAGGAGTCCGATCATTTGCCCTGTGACCACCGGGCCACCGACATCGCCGCCCTCAATCATGCGTTTCTCCAATACCTGAACGTCGGTGGCTATCCCGAAGCGGTCTTCAACCCTACCATCCGCTCGGCTCCGGAGCGCTTCATCAAGAGCGACATCATCGACAAGGTGTTGCTCCGCGACCTTCCCCAGCTCTACGGCATCCGCGACATCCAGGAGCTGAACCGCCTGTTCACCACGCTGGCCTACAACACCGGCAACGAGATCACCCTTGAGGAACTTTCCCAATCCTCCGGGGTGGCGAAGACCACGCTGCGCCGCTACATCGAATACCTCGAAGCAGCCTTCCTCATCCGCCGCATCGAGAGGATCGACCGCAGCGCCCGCCGCTTCCAGCGCGCCACCTCGTTCAAGGTGTATCTCACGAATCCGACCATGCGCGCCGCCCTCTTCGGTCGTCCCGCCGAGGACGATCAGGCTATGGGTGCGCTCGCGGAGACCGCCATCTACTGCCAGTGGTTCCACGATTCCGATTTCATCTCCCACTTGCACTACGCCCGCTGGCCAGCGGGCGAGGTCGATATCGTGGCCCTTGATGCGGCAACCCAGCAGCCCGTCTGGTGCGTCGAGGTCAAGTGGTCGGATCGTCCCGCCAAGGACAACCGACTGCTGCGCCATGTCATCGCCTTTGCGAACGAACACGGCCTACCGGTCATCCCAAGGGGGGCTGCGGCGACCGTGACTACCCGCACGATTCACGAAACGAAATCGGTGGACGGATTGGAAATCGAATTCATTCCGACTGCCCTCTATGCCTATGTGCTAGGGAAAAATCTTCTCAGGAAGCTGAAATCCGGCGGAAAGCCCTCTATCCCGTAACCCAAATGCCACCCCTGCCTGAAAAATCTCGCATGAGCCGCCGCATTGAGCCACATGACGATTTGCATCGACTGGCCCAACCTTTTCTTGTCCAGGAGGTGACGGCGTGAGCACGGGCTTGATTCTTTATCAAACCGACGACGGTCTCGCTCGCGTGCAGCTCCGCAGCGCGGATGGCAGCGTCTGGCTGACCCAGCTGGAAATCGCCGAGCTGTTCGCCACCACCAAACAAAACGTCAGCCTTCACGCGAAGAATATCCTTCAGGAAGGGGAGTTGGCTGCGGATTCAGTTGTCAAGGAATCCTTGACAACTGCCGCCGACGGCAAGAGCTACCGAACCCTCCTCTACAGCCTCCCGCTGATCCTCGCCATCGGCTACCGGGTGCGCTCGCCGCGTGGCACCGTCAAGACGAAGTCCCTGGACTGCGTGCAGCCTGCTGCCGCTTTCCGCCATGCAGCCTGCTGCGAGCGGGGCAAGCCAAGGTTGCAGCGGACTTATTTTCCAACCAATGCCGCCAGGCGAGCAGCAAGGCTGCATTGCCCAAAGCTACAGCAGGCTGTAGCAGTCCAAGGAGCGCAGCACTGGCGCGGCAACGTGGATCGCCTGCTGGAGTTCAATGATCGCCCGGTCTTGAAAAACGCGGGCAGCATCAGTGGCGCGGAAATGAAGTCCATTGCACACGACCGCTACGACATCTTTGATTCCCAGCGCCGCAAGGCCGAGGCCATCGCTGCCGACGCCGAGGACATCAAAGCCCTGGAAGCCATCGAGACCCAGGCAAAGCGGAAAGGAGGCGCGAAATGAACGCCAAGCCATATCCGAAATACAAAGCCAGCGGCGTCGAGTGGCTGGGGGATGTGCCGGAGCATTGGGAGGTGAAGCGTGGAAGATTTTCCGTCCGTGTGAATCCTCCTTCTGAAATCCTAAGAAAGTTACCTGTCGAAACTGAGGTTTCTTTTGTGCCGATGGAGGCGGTTGGAGTCGATGGCGGGCTGAAACTGGATCAAGAAAAGCCGATCAGCGAAGTTGGGGCAGGTTATACGGAATTCCAAGAGCACGATGTTGTTGTCGCAAAGATTACACCGTGCTTTGAAAACGGTAAGGCTGCCATTGCCCAAGGTTTAACCAATCAGGCCGCCTATGGGACTACGGAGTTACACGTTCTGAGAAGTCGCAAAGACATGGAACACCGTTTCTTGTTCTATGTAGTCTTGTCCGACACTTTCCGAAAGCTTGGAGAGGCTGAAATGTATGGTGCAGGAGGACAGAAGCGGGTACCCCCGGAATTCTGTAAGGATTTTAGAATACCTCTTCCTCCTCCCGCTGAACAACAAGCCATCGCCAATTTCCTCGACGACCGGACGGCGAAGCTGGACGGCTTGCTGGAAAAGAAGCGGGCCTTGATCGGGAAGCTCAAGGAGAAGCGCAGCGCCCTCATCTCCCGCACCGTCACCCAAGGCCTCCCCCCCGCAGCCGCCGCCCAAGCCGGCCTCACCCCTAACCCCAAACTCAAACCCTCCGGCATCGAATGGCTCGGCGATATTCCGGAGCATTGGGTGCTGACGAAGATGAGTCGGGTGTGCCGATCAATTCGCGACGGAACACACAACCCTCCTGATAGGGCAGATGGAATTCATCGTCTGCTTAGCGTTCGCAATGTCCAAGAAGGGGTGTTTGCCCTTCTTGACGATGATCGAACAATGCTTGCGGAGGATTTTGCCGCATTACAGAAATCCTATACCGTCGAGGAAGGCGATATTGTATTGGCCATCGTCGGTGCCACAACGGGTAAATCTGCAATCGTCGGGAGGCTAGAGAATGTGACAGTTCAAAGGAGCTTGGCGATTTTGCGCACTCGACCGGAGGTAATTTTGAACACGTTTCTCAACTACATTATCCGATCTCCGATCATCCAAACGGAAATCTCTCTCACAGTTTTCAAATACTCGGCTCAACCCGGTATCTACCTTGAGGACATTGGTCGTCTAGTCGTAGTTCGCCCTTCGCTAGCCGAACAAACCAACATCGTCGAATTTCTCGACAGGGAGACAGCGAAGATCGGCCGCATGATCCAAAAAGTGGAATCCGCCGTCGAGAAGCTCACGGAATACCGCACCGCCCTCATCACCGCCGCCGTGACTGGGAAAATTGACGTGCGGAAAGCCTCATAATTTACTAGATAGGTCCACCGATGCGCATTGATCAACTTATTGTCACAGGCTTCCGCTGCTTCGAAAAGGCGGAATTCAACTTCCCTAACCGCTTCAATCTGATTGTCGGTGAAAACGGGAGCGGCAAGACCTCGCTGTTGGAAGCGCTCTCCATCGCCGCTGGCTCGTGGTTGCTGGGAATCCGCGGTTACGATTCGCGCAATATCGCCGAGGGAGACGTGCGGATGGTGCCGATCAAGGCCGGTGAAGATGTTAGCTTCGAGGAGGCGGAGCTGACGGAAGTGTCGGCGGCGGGTTGGATCGAAGGCGGAGTGATCATCAAGGGAAAGCAGTATGAATACACCTGGGGACGCTCGCGTCGTGGCAGGGCAGGTAGGACCACTCGGGCGGATGCCGCCTTTATTACCAGGATCGCGACTGAAGCAGCGGGGAAGCTGCGCATGGGCAGGGAAGTGCTGTTGCCGCTGATTTCCTACTACGGCACCGGGCGCTTGTGGGATTTTCCGAAGGAGATGCAAGGCGGGCTCGGTGCTCCGATTTCCAAGCTGGAGCAATCGCGGTTCGAGGGCTATCGCAACAGTGTGGACCGCCGGTGCAGTCCGGTGGAATTCGCCAAGTGGCTGCAACGCCAGGCTTGGATCGAGTTTCAGGAGAAGAACGAACAACCCTTGAGTGCCGTAGTCCGAAAGGCGGTGATCGGCTGCATCGAAGGAGGCCAGAAGATTTGGTTCTCCGCGAAGCAAGGGCAGGTGCTGGTGAACATCAAGGGCCATGGGGTGCTGCCATTCGAAAACCTGAGTGACGGCCAGCGGAACATCGTGGCCATGGTGGGCGACATCGCCATCAAAGCGGCCAAGTTGAATTCCCATCTGGGAGCGAAGGCGCTGGATGAAACACCGGGAATCGTCCTGATCGATGAGCTAGATCTGCATCTGCATCCCCGCTGGCAGCGCAGGGTGGTGGCGGATCTGAAGCGCACCTTTCCCAAACTTCAGTTTTTCTGCACGACTCATTCCCCGCAGATCATCGGCGAAGTGCCACGAGACGAAATCCTTCTGGTGACGCCGGAAGGCGGCAAGCCGGTAGCGGTGGGCCTGGGGGCGGATTCGAACTGGATTCTCAAGCATGTGATGGGCGGAGCAGAAAGGAATGCCCAGGTTCAGAAGCTCATCAACCAAGTGGATGACGCTCTTGACGACGGGCAAATGGCCAAGGCGAAGCAGGCGCTCGCCAAACTCGGCAAAGTGATCGGCACCACCGATGAAGGTGAAGTGGCACGACTGGAAAGCAGCATCCGCAACCTCGAAAATCTATCTCATGCGGAAGATTGATAAGAAAAGCGAGCCTGTCGAACACCGGACTTGGCGTTCGAAATTCCAGGGAGACATCAACTACGGATACAACCTGATGGATAGCGGCCATCGAAAGTTGGTCAAAGGCAAGCTGCTTGAAGAACAGGGCAACATCTGTGCCTACACCGGACGAGCGATCACGGCGGATAGTAGTCATATCGAACACCTGCTTCCCCAAAAAGCTTGGAAAGCCCACCACGGTTTGGAAGTGACCTATCGCAACATGGTGGCTTGCTGGCCTGTTCCCGGCCACAAGCCGGAACCTGAGTATGGCGCACGCTTCAAAGACAATTGGCCGAAACCGGGACAGGAATCGAAGTTTGTATCGCCACTGACAGCGGGATGCGAAAAGCGGTTCATCTTCAATTTCCGAGGGGAAGTTTCTACTCAACCCAAAGACAAGGCAGCAGCGGAAACTGTTAAGAAATTGGGTCTGGATAAGGAGATTCTAGCTGATTTGCGCCAGATCGAAATCGTCAATCTGCTGGGAAAAGACAGGTCTCTCAAGCTGAAGGATGCCAAATTGCGATTGCGGGAATTGGAAGAGTCGGAGGCCCAACTCAAAACTGACGCGAGCGTTCAACTTCGCCCGTATTGTTTCGCGCTGAAACAAGCTCTACGGCGGCACATCCACACCTTGGAAATGATCCGCAAAAGCGCGAAGCGGAAAAAATGAACGAGGGACACCGGGTGCTCCATCTTGCCGCTGCCGGACTTAGGTGGGGCGGAGGAAACGGCGGGCAATCTGATTTCACGAAAAAAGTATTTACCTTTTCCGTAAACAGAAATAGACAGCGTTGCGGATGCAGATCGCTTACAAGACGGCGAAGCTTGAGAAGCAGGCGGAGAGTCTGAAGTCCCTGACGAAAGCATTGGGTCCCGTATGCGCAAAAAAGTTTGCTCAGCGGGTCTCCGAATTTGCAGCCGCAGAATGTTTGGAAGACCTCCGCAATCTTCCTGGCCCACGCATCCATGAACTCACACCGGAGATCGGAAGGGGGAATTCTCCGCCGATCTCAAGCATCCGCTCCGCCTCATTTTCATCCCCACTAACGATCCGGAACCCCGGAAGGAAGACGGTGGCTGGGATTGGAGCGGAATCACCATTATCGAAATCCTAGAAATCGCCGATACCCATGAATAACACCTGTCAGGAACCCGGCTTCGCCACAGCACCGGGCGAAACTCTTCTTGAGACGATTGATGCCCTGGGCATGAATCAGGTGGAGCTTGCCCAGCGCACCGGTCTCAGCAAGAAAACGATCAATCTGATCATCAAAGGCAATGAGCCGATCACGCAGGAAACCGCCTTGGCCTTGGAAAAAGTTCTCCGCGTGCCCGCGCACTTCTGGCTCAATCTCGACAGCCGCTATCGGGAAACCATTGCTCGGGAGCAGGAATCCCGGAAGATGGAAGGCTTTGCGGATTGGGCGAGGAGCTTTCCCTATGCGGAGATGGCCAAAAGAGATTTTGTTCCTCCGGTCAAAGAGGCGGCAAGCAAGGCGGGACAGTTGCTGGCGTTTTTCGGAGTGAGCCATCCGGAGCGCTGGGGCAGCCTTTACGGAGAGATGAAGCTGGAGCTTTCCTACCGCAGGACACCCAAGGCTACGGAAAAGCTTCCAGCGCTTTCCGCTTGGTTGCGCAAGGGGGAACTGATGGCGGATGCAGTCGAAACCCAGCCATTCAGCGAAGAGCTTTTCCGAGCGAACCTCGCCAAGATTCGTGAAACGACAGTGCTCGAACCGATGGAGTTTGCTCCACGCATTCAGGCATTATGCGCAGAAGCCGGGGTGATTTACGTGCTTGTGCCGGAATTGGCCGGGCTGGAAATCAGTGGCGTGATGCGCTGGTATCACGGGCGGCCTTTGATCCAGCAATCGCTGCTGTTCAAATCGAACGACCACTTCTGGTTCACGTTCTTTCACGAAGCCAAGCACGTATTACAGAAGAAGAAGAAGGAGATTTTCCTGGAAGGACAGAATGCCAGCCATGAGGACCAGAAGCGTGAGGAAGAGGCAAATCGGTTCTCCGGTGATTTGCTAATTCCTCCCTCGGAATGGGCACTTTTTGTTCAAGAGACGCAGGTGATCAACAGCGCTTCCATTCGGATATTCGCCAAACAAATCAGAGTTCACCCGGGCATTGTCGTTGGCAGGCTCATGCGTGATGGGATGCTTGGTTATTCTCATCCAGCCCAGCATCTCCGGGCGAAGTTTGTCTGGGCATAGAGGAGTTGATTTCGATAGATCTTATTCAATCGCCATGTCCTCCCAAACCCAAGAAATCGCCTTCGAGTCACACGTTGAGGAAACGCTTCTGCTGAAAGGCTGGAAGCAGGGAACGAACGCGGAATGGGACAAGGCGAACGCACTGTTTCCGGCACGGGTGATTTCCTTTCTGAAGGAGACGCAGCCGAAGCGGTGGGAGGAGATGGAAAAAGCTCACGGAGCCGGACTGGAGCCGCTGCTCATCAAGACGCTGGTGAAAGAGCTGGAGGCGAAGGGGACACTTCATGTCCTCCGGCATGGATTCAAGTTCTATGGCAAGACCTTGAAGTTGGCGTATTTCCGCGCGGCACATCGGCTGAACTACGAGCTGGATGATCTTTTCGTAAAGAACCAACTTACGCTGACGCGACAGGTGCAGTGCCATCCATCGTCCAATGCGACGGTGGATATTCTGCTGGCGATCAACGGGCTGCCGGTGGCGACCATCGAGCTGAAGAATCCGACGACCGGCCAGAACTGGCGGCACGCGGTGAAGCAATACGAGCAGCGGGATTTCCGGGCTCCGCTGTTCCAATTCAAGAACCGGGCGCTGGTCCACTTCGCGGCGGACACGGACGAGATCCACATGACCACTCGGCTGGCGGGGGAGAGGACCTATTTCCTGCCATTCAACCGGGGCAGCCATCCCGGGCAAATCCAATGCGGCCAAGGCAACCCGGTGCATTCGTTCGGCTATCGTTCGGGATACTTCTGGGAGGAAGTTCTCCAGCCACTAAGTTTCATGGAGATCATCGGGAGCTTCATGTTCCTGGAGAAGAAGGATGAGAAGGTGGATGACGGGAAGGGCGGCAAGAAATTCGTGACGAGCGAGACGATGGTGTTTCCGCGCTACCATCAACTGGATTCGACCCGGAAGCTGATCTTCGCGGCAGGTCAGGAAAAGGCGGGATATAACTACCTCATCCAGCACTCAGCCGGTAGTGGGAAGACAAACAGTATTTCCTGGCTCTCCCACCGCTTGGCCAGCCTGCATGATTCCAAGGACGCCAAGGTCTTCGATTGCGTGATCGTGATTACCGACCGCACGGTCCTAGACAAACAGCTTCAGGATGCGATCTATCAAATCGAACACCAGCAGGGAGTGGTGAAGGCGATTGATCAGGATTCCAAGCAACTCGCGGAAGCGTTGATCGATGGGACGAAGATCGTCATCACCACGTTGCAAAAATTTCCGTTCGTCCTGCGAGGCTTGATGCACGCAGCCGGTGCGGCGAATCAGGATGAGATGGATGATGAGAAAAAGAAGAAGGCAAAGGAGTGGGAAGCCGCCATCGCAAATCGCAAGTATGCGGTGATCGTGGATGAAGCGCATTCCAGCCAGACCGGCGAGGCGGCCCGTGAGATGAAAGCGATTCTGGGAGATAGCGGCGCGATCAACGAGGAAGAGGACTGGGAAGACCGCCTGAACCGCGTGATGGAATCCCGTGGACAGCAGAAGAACATCAGCTTCTTCGCATTCACTGCGACGCCCAAGGGCAAGACTTTGGAAACCTTCGGAAGGAAGAATCACGAAGGGAAAAGCGAGGCATTCCACACCTACAGCATGCGGCAGGCAATCGAGGAGGGATTCATTCTCGATGTCCTACAGCGCTACACCTCGTACGACACGTGGTTCAAGCTGGTCCATCAGGCGGAGAGCGATCCCGAGCTTTCCAAGAAGAAAGCAGCACGGGCCTTGGCGAAGTTTGTCACGCTCCACCCGCATAACATCGCGCAGAAGACGGAAGTGATTATCGAGCATTTCCGCACGAAGGTGATGGCGCTGCTCGGGCACCGGGCAAAGGCGATGGTGGTGACTTCGTCGAGACTGCACGCGGTTCGCTACAAGCTGGCATTCGAGGAATATCTGAAAGAGCATCACTACACGGATGTGCGTCCGTTAGTGGCATTCAGTGGATCGGTGAAAGATCCAGACACGGATCTGGAATACACCGAGCCGTCGATGAACAAGGACTTGGTTAGTGGAAAGACGATCAGTGAAAGCCAGCTTCCGGAGCGGTTCGCTTCGCCCGACTACCAGGTGTTATTGGTGGCGAACAAATATCAGACGGGATTCGACCAGCCGCTGCTTTGCGCGATGTATGTGGACAAGCGGCTGGATGGCGTGCAGGCCGTGCAAACGCTGTCCCGGCTCAACCGCAAGATCCTTGGAAAGGAAGATCCGTTTGTTCTCGATTTCGTCAACGACCGGGAAACGATCTATTCGGCGTTCAAGCCCTACTACGATTCAACCAGCCTGCAGGAGGCATCCGATCCCGCCCAGCTTGAGACACTGAAACACGAGCTGGACAAGTATCAGATTTATCACTGGAGCGAAGTCGAAGCATTCTCGCGAATTTTCTACAAGCCTCTCACGAAACAGAACCCGGCGGATCATGCCCACATGCAGCGCCACCTTCAGCCTGCGGTGGACCGGTTCAAAGCAATCGAGGCTGAGGAGGATCGCGAAAAGTTCCGGAAGAAGCTGCAAGGCTATGTGAATGTTTATGCCTTTCTCAGTCAGATTCTGCCTTACGCGGATCGGGAGCTGGAAATGCTCTACAGCTTCGGTCGGCTTTTGATTCCCCATCTTCCTTTGGATCGCGAAGATGCGGTGAATCTAGGAGATGAAGTCGCATTGAAATACTATCGCCTCCAGCGGGTGGATTCCGGCGCGATCAATCTGAACGATGGCGATGCTCAAGGTGTGAAAAGCCCCACCGATGTCGGCAGCGCGAAGGCGATAGATGAAAAAGCCCCGCTATCGGAAATCATCGAGGTCCTCAACGAGCGCTTCGGAACCGAGTTTTCCGAGGAGGACAGGCTGTTCTTTGAGCAGATCAAAGAAAAGGCAGTGAAGAATGCCAAGATGATCGACACCGCGCTTTCCAACCCTCTCGACAAGTTCCAGCTCGGCATCAAAAAGATGATCGCGGATCTCATGATCGAGCGCATGGGAGAAAATGACGACATCGTCACCCGCTACATGGAAGATGGGGCGTTCGAAGGTGTGGCACTGCCGATTCTGGCAAAAGAAATCTTCAACGCGATTCGTGCAAATGAAGGGAAGCAGACAATTGAAGCCATTGTCGCTGGCGGAGAAGGGAATACCGTGGAGTTCAAGTCCACGTTGCGGGTCAATCTTCACACCAATCAGAATGACCCGAAGATGGAGCATTCGGTATTGAAGACCATCGCGGCCTTCCTCAATTCGAAAGAGGGCGGAACGTTAGTCATAGCCGTAAATGATGAGGGTACCGCGCTGGGAATTGAAATCGACAAGTTTCCAAATGAAGACAAAATGAATCTGCATTTGGGAAATTTGATCAAGGGCAAGCTTGGGGCAGCTTCTATGCTCAATATCAAGCCGCGCTTTGAGACGTTTCAAGAGAAGCGGGTGCTCGTTGTGGATTGTGCGCCGAGCGGGACGGCGGTTTATCTCAAAAATGGAACGAGCGAGGAGTTTTTTATTCGTGCGGGCGCATCGACAGCGGCACTTCAGCCGAGTGAGATGGCGGCTTATATTAAGCAGAGGTTTAGTTGAGCCATCACGAATCGGACAGTTTTCATGTCCACCAAGTGTGCCTGAAGAGGCCAGAGGATAACGTGTAGAACAGTCCCGCCCATGTGGAGGATCTTGAGAGAACACAGCTTTCCCCGAGTTGCGTGCAATTACTCGACGTTCTGCACCTGCTCGCGGATTTTTTCTAACTCGGTCTTCGCTTCGACGATAGTCTGGGCGATGGTGGCGTCGTTGGCTTTGGAGCCGATGGTGTTGAACTCGCGGAAAATTTCCTGACAGAGAAAGTCGAGGGCGCGGCCCGGTGGCTCGGCGGCGTCGAGGTATTCGCGGAATTTCGCGAAATGGGAGGCGAGTCGGGTAACTTCCTCGCTGACATCGCAGCGGTCGGCGAAGAGGGCGATTTCCTTGAGCACCCGCTCGTCGGCGAGATCGAGATCGAGTCCGGCTTCGCGGAGGCGCTTGGTGAGGAGCTCGCGTTGGCGGAGTGGCCGGCCGGGAGCCGCGACCTCGATTTTTCCAACGAAGGCAATGAGGACAGCGAGGCGGGCGATGAAGTCCGCCTTGAGATCGGAGCCCTCGCGTTCGCGCATGGCGGCGAGCTGGGTGAGGGCATCCGTTAGCGCGGGTTCGACCGCGAGCCAGGCGGACTCGGCATCGATTTCCGAGTTGCCAGCGGAAATGATCCCGGGCTGGCGCAGGTAATCGGCGGCGGCGGGCGGCACGGAGTGGCCCACGGTTTTTCCCAACTCGGCGAAGGCGTTGGCAAAGGCCAGGGCCAGCGCTGAGTCGATGCGAAAGGCGCTGGCGGCACCATGGGCCTGCTCAACATTGATCGAGATCTGAATGCGACCACGGGAAACGACGGCGAGCACAGCCTTGCGGATGCGGGCGTCGAGTTCGTTCAGTTCGCGAGGGGCCTGCACGACGACCTCGGCCTGCTTGCGGTTGACGGCGCTGATTTCCACAGTGGCGAGCCACGCGTCCGTCGCCGCCGAACCCCGGCCGAATCCTGTCATCGAGTGCATGGATGAGAGATGGGGGATGAGCGCTAACGGGCGCAAGGATGAAGTGGAACTCCCATGTGTCTTGCAAGGCGATGGCTTCGTGGCTGACCCGTATCGCGACAGGGGTAATGTTACCTATTCTCGAAAAAAGTTTCGCCGTTTTTGTCAGCACTGAGCATGCCGAACCGTTCTGGCCTACCTCTGAAAAACGGCGGATGTAATGAATCCGCCCAAATTCATCCTTGCCAACCGGTTGGTAATCGAGCCTTGTGCGAACGTACGCTCCGGTGGATGGGGTCTGAAAAACTTCTCAACTAGCGGTCGGCATCGACCGCAACGATGCCGCCAAACCGACCCAACGGCCGGGGGGGCGGTGGCGTATGTCCAGGCTGCTCTCTACGGGGAAAGGCTAAAGGTCATCGCGGTCGTCTAGTTGCGACTTTTTCACTCCCCGTCCACCAGGAAGGACAACCATTCATAACCTTCCTCATGAAACCGATCCCTCTTGTTTTCATCTGCACGATGGCCTGCATCTTTGCCGCCCGCTCACAGGACGAAAAAGCTGCAATTTCCGCCCGCACGTTCGTCCCGGATTCCCTCCAAGTCCCCGCATTCACCCCACCTGCTCCGGTCGAGGCCAAGCGCCTGCCCGACATCCGCATCGACGCATCCACCACGCTTCCTAGCGCCTCCGGTAAAACCCTCACCCTCCAGCGCGGTGCCGCCTCCACCCTGCCGGACCTTCCTCCGCCGCCACCACCGGAACCCATCAAGCCACCCCGCGAGCTCACCGCCGAAGATCGCGCCCGCATCGCCTATGATCGCAGGCACAACCTCAATCTCGGAGCCACCATCTATGACCACAAGATCAGCCAGGTCCATTGGACCGATCAAGAAACCGGCACCAGCTATCAGGCAGTCTGCGGATTCGACATCGGCCTGCTCGCGGGCATCGGCAGCTTTGTCCGCGATGGCGAAACCTATTGGGTCTCACTCATGCACTCGGATTTCGACACCACCGCCATTCGCCGCTCCTTCCCCAAATACCTCCCTAACGTCCCGGTAGTCGTCCCCGGCCAGATCCTCATCACCCAAGGCGACTCCAAGAACCCCGCCGCCACCGCCACTCTCCAAATCCTCCGGGACCTCATCGCCTCCGAAAAGGAACGATTGTTAATCTATCAATCTGCCAGACTCCAACATCAGCGCGAAGCCGCTGCCTGGGCCAAGGCGCATCCGCCCGTCCCACGCGATGAGACTTTCGTTCTCCGTCCCCATCGCGGCAGCCGTTACCTCGCCAACCCGCAGCCAGAAAAAACGGAGGGCGCACGATGAAACGCCTTTCACTTTTCCCGCTCCTTGGCCTCACCTCACTGCACGGTCAGGACAACGGCATCGACCAACCCTTCAATTTCATCGCACCGCCCACCGGCGGAAAATTCGTCGAATGGTATGGCAAGCTCGGATACAGTTACTTCATGCAGGTGTCCGATCCAGCCGCTCACCTCAGCAAATGGAAGTGGGCTCCCGTCATCGAAGGCGGCAACGCTGAGAACATCAGCTACGAAGTCGATGCCACCGCCGACAAAGCCTTCTACCGCCTGGCCTACACCGACCAGACCGCACCCGATCTCGACAGCGCCGACTTCGACGGCGACGGCATTTCCAACCTCGCGAAAATCACCCCCGACAGCACGGACGGCACCCAGACCAATCCTCTCGACCCCGACACCGATCACGACGGCCTCTCCGACAAATGGGAGCGCGACCACGGCCTCGATCCCAAGGACGACGGCGGCACTGACCCTAACAACGGCCCCAACGGCGACCTCGATGGCGACGGAGTGTCAAACGCCAACGAACAAGCCCATGGCACTGATCCAAACCTCACCGATACAGATGGAGACGGCGCGAATGATGGCGATGAAATCAACAGCGGTCACGATCCATTATCCAGCCAATCATACCCCCCCGTTTGGCGAAAAGCCCAAAGAACCATCGCCAGAGTCCTTGGTATAGTGTGGACATATGCTGGGTGGACTTCCCCGTCGGGACAGGTTCATTATGATGATACCGCTCCTGAAGATTACGCTGTCATACTTTCGCAGGATATCATTTTCCCAACAACTGAGGCGGACCCGAAAGTTCGGCCACGGAGGGGCTAAACTAAGCTATGGTGGCGGGGTGCGGGAAAGTGATAGGAGATCATAGATTGGGGATCAA
>JAYVNM010000059.1:0-17265 GCA_043758445.1 Akkermansiaceae bacterium
TGCTCTGTTGACCGCTTACGATGGTCGGTATTGGACATGACCGCGCAGACTACGCGAATTGCCCCGGCTATGAATAGAGGGGTTCTGTTGACCGCTTACGGCGGATCTGCTGCGTTACTCGGCGGCAAGTCTGTTGCGGGAGCGGGAGGGCGGCCAGGCCGACAAGGCGGGAGGCCTGATTTTCGCGGAGTTGTTCCAAGACCAGTTGATGAGTATCCGGGTCAAACGCCTGCCAAACAACACCGTGGAAATGAGGGTCACGGTCTCCGCCGATGGCGGCGCGCCTCATTTCAGCACCCAGACCCTGCTCCCTGCTGCGGTGATTGGTAAACTCGACACAATCAGCTTGGACCGGAGTGGGCGCAGCGGGGGCGACGCGATGTTTGATAATCTGGTGGTGGGGCCGCTAGATCCGTGAACACTTCCGAAATGCCGTCTTGACGTGGCGGATCGGTTCATGATTCGTATGCAGAAGAATCAAATCCCCCGCGTTCTTATCTCAAATCCTAAGACCCCATGCCCTCATTCCCAAACCCACAACCGAAAATCCCACGGCAAAGCGCGCCTAGCGCCCGAACCACTCAGGTCAAGCCCCAACAGATTTATATCCCCAAACAGAAGGACACCCCGAAGATGCTTTGGATCGTGCTTGCCATCATCATCGTGGCGGCAGCGGCGCTCGTCGGTTGGCGAGTGAATTTTCAAAACCAGCTGGATGAAAAGGAGGCGCAGATCACCGCATTGCTCACCTCTGCGGACCAGCTCATCGGCGGCAATCACGACGACGAGGCTGAGACCGCCGCACGCCAAGCCCTCGCCTTGCTACCAGACGACCCCCGTTGCCTCGCGATGATCGAACGGATTTCCGTCAAGCGCGCGATGTACAAAAAACTCCAGTCGGATGCCTTCGAAGGCGCACTGGCATCGGCGAAAGAACTCGCAAAGTCTGACATCGCCGCCGCGATCGATGCGTTTGCGGAGATCGCCAAAGATTCCACGTTCACTGCCGAAGCCAAGCAAACCGCCGTCGTACAAAGCCGGACCCTCAATGGCACCATCTGCTCCCTCCGCCTGCCCGCCGACTGGCCGATGGAGGCGGTGGTGACCATCGACGGCTCGGAACAGAGACCGAAAGACCTCATCATCACCGGCCTCACGCGGGGCAAACACAAGGTCTCTATCACCCGCTACGCCTTCCGCAACATCCCGGAAATGGAGCTCGAATTCCGCGGTCTGGATCCGCTCCGGCTTCCCACCATCGTCTGGCGGCCCGCCGGGGCCAAGGTCTTCGTCACCAGCATACCGCCCGGTGCCGCAGTCTGGAAAGGTGAAACCAATACAGGCAAAGTCACGCCCTGCACACTGGAGGATGTCGATGACGGCGTGCTCGAACTGGTCCTCAAGCACGCCAACTATGAAGACGCCATCGTCTCGGGCGTGATTCGGGATCGCTCGCCCCTCAAATTGACGGGCAGGCTCACTTCGAAATAGCGCGATCCCGCGTCATGATGCTCGCCCTGCCAGAGCGGCGGCGAGGTTAAAAACTTTATCGATCTTCTTCGACCACCAAACTGCAAGTTCTTCACGCAGGCTTCGGGCTTGCCAGTGACCCCAACGGATCGCGCTGGTTCTTCGATGAGAATTTTCCCTTCATTCTCCGCATCGCATTGCCAAGCGGTGAAATGGCCGCTCCAATGTTCCGCCATGAATAAAACGCCGCAAACCTCCCACCCTGCGCTCCAAAATTGGGTCGATCAAATAACCGCCCTTTGCACCCCCGACGCCGTAGCGTGGTGTGACGGTTCGCAAGCCGAGTGGGACCGTCTCACCGCGCTGATGGTGGGAAAAGGCACCTTCACCCGTCTCAATCCCGCTAAGCGCCCGAACTCTTTTCTCGCCCGCTCCACCCCCTCCGATGTCGCACGCGTGGAGGACCGCACCTTCATCTGCTCGAAGCGCCCCGACGAGGCGGGCCCCACCAACCACTGGGCCGACCCAACGGAAATGCGCTTGAAAATGGCGGAGAAATTCAAAGGCTCCATGCGCGGCCGGACGCTGTATGTCATCCCGTTCTGCATGGGCCCGCTCGACTCGCCGTTAGCCAAGATCGGCGTGGAAATTTCCGATAGCCCCTACGTCGTCGTCAACATGCGGATCATGTGCCACATGGGTACGCATGTCCTACATCGGTTAGAAGATGAGGCCAACGGCAAGACCCCGAAAAAACGCGACGGCCATGGCCAATTCATCCCCAGTCTCCACTCGGTCGGCGCGCCGTTAGAACCCGGCCAGGCCGATACGACGTGGCCCTGCAACGACGACAAATACATCGTCCATTTTCCCGAAACCCGCGAGATCATGTCCTACGGCTCGGGCTACGGCGGGAATGCCTTGTTAGGAAAAAAATGCCTCGCCCTACGCATCGCTTCCAACATCGCCCGCGAGCACCAATGGATGGCGGAGCACATGCTCATCGTCGGCGTCCACGCACCGGACGGTAAAAAAACTTACCTAACAGCCGCCTTCCCCTCGGCCTGCGGAAAAACCAACCTCGCCATGCTCATCCCGCCGCAGGCCTATCTCGATGCCGGGTGGAAGACCTCCATCGTCGGCGATGACATCGCTTGGCTCTGGCCCCATGCCGACGGCAAGCTCCACGCGATCAACCCGGAAACCGGCTTCTTCGGCGTCGCTCCCGGCACCGCCTACGAGACCAACCCCATCGCCATGGAGACGATGAAGGAAAACACGATTTTCACCAATGTCGCGCTCACCGACGATGGCGATGTTTGGTGGGAAGGCATGACGCCGGACACGCCCGCCCACCTCATCGACTGGACCGGCCAAGACTGGACGCCCGACTGTGGTCGCACCTCCGCCCATGCGAATGCCCGCTTCACCGCGCCCGCCATCCAGTGTCCCACCATCGACCCGGAGTGGCAAAATCCAGATGGCGTTCCCATCGATGGCATCATCTTCGGTGGTCGCCGCCCCACGACCATGCCGCTCGTCTATCAGGCCTTCAATTGGAGCCATGGCGTCTATGTCGGGGCCACCATGGGTTCGGAAATGACCGCCGCCGCCGCTGGCACCATCGGCAGGGTCCGCCGCGATCCGATGGCCATGCTGCCATTTTGTGGTTATAACATGGGTGCCTATTTCGGCCATTGGTTAGAAATGCGCCGCTACCTCACCAACCTGCCGCGCTTTTTCCACGTCAATTGGTTCCGCAAGGGCGAGGACGGGAAATTCCTCTGGCCCGGCTACGGTGAAAACATGCGGGTCCTCGAGTGGATCGTGAAACGCTGCAACGGTGCCGCCGCTGGCTACGAGACCCAGATCGGCTGGACCCCCGCCTTCGAGGATTTCAACATCGCGGGCCTCGCGGATTTCACCAAGGATACCTACGACCAAGCCATGGCCTTCAACCGCAACGAATGGAAAGCGGAACTTGTTAGTCAGAGCGAACTCTTCATCGACCTTTACGACCACCTCCCCAAGGAACTCATCTTCCAGCGCGAGCTGTTAGCCGCACGGCTCGGGTGAGAATCCACCGCCAGCCCAGCCATGATGCGGCTGCATCCATCGAAGTAGGAAAAATCCCGTGGCACCCACCCTTACTCAACGACTCGCCGCCCGCGAACGACCACCCGGTCGCCCGGTCATGCGCCAGCGTTGGGCGGGTCTGCTTTTCCTGCATTGGCCGGTCGATCCCGCGCTCATTGCCGACCGCCTTCCGCCCGGTTTACAGGTTGATGTCTATCAGGATCAGGCATGGCTCGGCATCGTCCCATTCTTCATGGACCGTGTTAGACCCAGCGGACTCCCGCCTGTGCCTTGGCTCACGTGGTTTCTCGAACTCAACGTCCGCACCTATGTTCACGACGCCGAGGGCAATCCCGGCGTCTGGTTTTTCTCGCTCGATTGCAATCAGCCCATCGCCGTGGAAATCGCCCGCCGCGTTTTTCATCTGCCATACCAACACGCCGCCATGCGCGGGGTGGCGACCGGCAAGCACATCCACTACACCAGTCGCCGGAAATCCACCGTCCCCACCGCCAGCTTCGACTATGAAATTTCCGCCAGCACCCAGCTTGCAGTGCCTGAGTCGTTAGAATTTTTCCTCCTCGAGCGCTACCGACTTTTTTCCACCAATCCCACCGGTGCAATTTTTTCCGGGCGGGTCCACCATGCGCCCTATCAATTCTCTCCCGCCCACTGCACCCATTGGTCCACCGAGCCATTTCGCCTCAATGATTTCCCGGAACCCTCCACCACACCGGTGTCCCTGCTCACCGCAGCCCCAGTCGATGTGGATATTTTTCCCCTCCGCCCCGCGTGACTGATAGCCCACCAAAATCGTGCATGGCCAAGCCTCTGAAGGTGGCGGGGATTTTCTTCGCCGGTCTGATGCTGTGGATGCTTGTAATGATCATTTTGCCATCCGGGGGGGATGAAACTCCCACGATTTATCATCACCCGGATGGCACATTTTCACTCAACCGCAAGGACGGAAGGTGCCGCACTTAATCCATATTGGGGCACGGATACCGTGATCTGGGTGGATGCCTCGAACCATTGTGATGAGATCATCGATGCAACCCTACCGCGCGTTCGAGATGGCAAATCGGTGCTCGTGACCGGAACGGCATATTATATGCACCATGACAGGGATGAGACTTCCCGTAAATCAGGGCGATTCATCCGCCGTTACCCGGAATTCTGGGAGAAGTATGTCCAGCCACGGCTTGACCGCCTGCCATCGTTCCGGTGACCGATTGGCAGAGTTGCATGAAACCACTTGGCTCTGATGGGCCTCAGCAAAAGGCTTGCACAACTGCAGCTCCGGCACTAACTCCCCCCGCATGAGTTCCGAAACCTCCCTCATTCTC
The DNA here is from genome assembly GCA_043758445.1 of Akkermansiaceae bacterium. GTDB lineage: Bacteria > Verrucomicrobiota > Verrucomicrobiia > Verrucomicrobiales > Akkermansiaceae > Luteolibacter. The sequence goes on from JAYVNM010000059.1 coordinate 4,893, forward strand.
CTCAAACCGGACGCGATCGAAAAAAATCTCGCTGGCCAAGTGCTCGCCCGTTTCCAAGCCGCCGGCTTCGTGATCCGTGGCATTAAAATGATGCACCTCAGCGACGAGATCCTCGCCGAGCACTACTCGCACATCGCCGATAAACCGTTTTTCCCCGCCGTCCGCAGCTTCATGCAGGAAACACCGGTCATCGCCCTCGCACTCGAAGGCGACGACGTGATCGCCGCCGTCCGCGACTTGTTAGGACCGACCGATTCTGTAGCCGCCGCTCCCGGCACCATCCGCGGCGATTTCGGCTTCAAGGACGGCGATGCAAAAATGCGCAACGTCTGCCACGCTTCGGATTCCGTGGAAGCCGCCCAAGCCGAGTTGAAGCGCTTTTTCAAAGACGGCGAGCTTTTCGCTTACTGAGATTCATGACCGTCGAGCGCGTCAAGTATGTCATCTGGGCGGCGGAGCTGCCGTGCATTGGGTGAGGAGCCTGTGATATCCCGTGACGTTCTCAGTGTCCCACTTATCGGCATCCGGGTGGCGGAACTCCTCGTCGCAGAGGTCGTAAAATATCCTTCGCCTCTAACTGACGGAAGACTTATTGCTGGGGCACCAACTTTTGGTCGAAGGGGAGCCGCGGTTGGGTGGGTATGCGGCGGGGGGCATGGAAGAAATTCATAGCTACAAATTCAATAGTTCGCGTAGCGCGGTTTTGACTTCCTCCATTTGAACGGTGCTGAGTTCACCCAGGCGGCGGGTGAGCTTGCGTTGATCGAAACTGGCAAGTCCTTGCACGTTGACAGCGGAAGGCTTCGGGAGCCAGCGGGGTTTGCCTAGATCCACCTCGCCATTCATTCCGCGGATCTGGGAAGTCAGGGGAGCGACCACTGCAAGGGCGCGGGCGTCTCCGTCATCCGGAAAAGCAAGCACCAGTACTGGGCGGCTTTTCTCCACCATACCCAGTTCGGCGAACCATACCTCGCCGGGTTTCGGATCAGTAGGCACCCAGAGCCTCCTGCCATTCGGTGGCTTGTCGTTCCGGCAAAAGCATTTCGGGCGGACGCGTGGTTACGTCGAAAGGTAATCCTTCTCGCAACTCGATCTGGGCCAAAAGCATATTGAAGGCATCACCCGGCTTCATGCCGAGACGGGCGAGGATGATTTCCGCCTTGCGCAGCCGGGCGGCGGGAACCCTTGTTCGGAATAGGGATGTAGTTTCAGTGGCCATGCTCAAAAATGCTCAATAATGCTCATTTTGTCAAGATGTGGAGGTTGGTGGATTCATTTAACCGATTTTCACTCGCAGCCCTCCCACATCAGTTTCGGAAACTCCTCGTCGGTGCCTTGAGAGCTTGTTGCCGGTTCGGACGGTGCTTAGCTCTACTTTGTTATTTCGGGGAATTGTGCTTGCATTTGACGCGCAAGTTGCTGGAATCCCAGACATGACCCTGCCGCAGTTCACATAATCATTCCGAGTTTCACAAGCAAACTACCTCATCCGATGCTTCACAACACATTGCGGGTGCCGCGTCGCGACTTTTTCCCTTCGTGAAAGACTTCAGTCGTTTCTTTTACTCTCGCAGCGATTCCAACACTCTTGAGATTCGCGGCTATCTTGCTGGCCTTATGCAGGCAAAGCGCGGCGCGAAAAACATCGAACGCATGGAAGAACACGTGCCGGATTTCAACTATCAATCGGTTCAGCACGCCATCAGCGATTCGCCTTGGGAATACCGCCCACTCATGGATGAAATTGCCCGCCGCGCAGACGAGCTTCTCGGCGGCGGCCCGCGCACCCGGCTCGTCATTGATGACACCGGATTTCAGAAAAAAGGCAAGCACTCCGTCGGCGTGACGCGCCAATACATCGGACGTTTGGGGAAAATCGACAACTGCCAGATCGCCGTCTGCACGAGTCTGGCCAGCGGTCAACAATCCACCCTCAGCGACATCCGCCTCTACCTCCCGCAGTCTTGGTGCGATACCCCCCAACGCTGCGAAAAAGCCGTCATCCCCGAAGACCAGCGGCAGTTTCACACCAAGCCAGCCCTCGCCCTCCAAAGCATCCGTCACCAACGCCGACTCGGCGTCCGCTTCGACGTCATCAGCACCGACAGCGGCTACGGCAGCGACACCCCCTTCCTGCACGCGCTCGACGATGATGGCGAGACCTTCGTCGCCGAAGTCCATTGCGACCAACGCATCTGGCCCCAAGCCCCCTGGCCCCATCAGCAAGGAAAACGTCCCGGAAAAACCCTCCTCCACCCCAAGCCCAGCCACCCCAGCGAGCGGGTGGACCAATGGGCCTCCAACCAGCCCGACACCGCCTGGCAACGCCTCAAAGTCCGCAACTGCGACCAAGGATGGGTCGAAGTCAGCTATCTAGCAGAACGCGTCTGGCTTACCGACGGAGATCGTCAAAAACTCTGGTGGCTACTGGTATGGGAAAATCCAGACGAACGCTGCAACGACGGCACCAAAGCCAAAGCCCCACGCCGCCACTACGCCCTGAGCAACGCCCCGGCGGACGAAGACCCACGCATCCTCGTTGGTGACGGCCTGGGCCGCAACGTCGTAGAGCGCAACTTCCGCGACGCCAAAAGCGAAGTCGGCATGAGCGACTACCAAACCCGTGGCTGGTTAGCCTGGCACCACCACATGTCACTGGTCATGCTGGCCATGTTATTCCTCCTGCAAGAGCGCATGCACAGCCCCGCGCCAACCAACGAAGAAGGTCCGATTCAAATCACCAGTGGAGACATCACCTTCGTTTTGGAACGGATGCTTCCCCAACGCGGCCAAGGCCCACCCAATGAAGAAGAAGTCCGTCGCATGCTCGAGTTACGAATTACCAAACGCCAAAAAGACCAGACCCAGCGACGACGTAAAACCCGAGCCTCTCGCCCGACGCTGTGGCCTGACGAAGATATTTACCGAATAACAAAGTAGAGATAATCTTATAGGCATTCCTTACCTGGCTCCTCATCCATTCCGGCCGCCATAAAGTACAAGGCCATATGTTGACAGTTATTACCTATAACATGATAAGCAGGAGCATTACCATAAGGCAACAAGCCAGACAAATCTTCATGAGCTGCAATATCTTGCAATGGACCAGATACATCTTCTCAAAGCAACTTGGATAGTAATTCCTCACACCAGTCCTCTGCGCCGCCTCAGCCACCACTCGCCACTCAGGCAGCCTAACAGTATAATAACAACTAACGGATGATTCCACACATCCGTGACCACTTCCCGCTCGGTTTGGCGCTTAGGTTTTGGCAGCATTTCAAGCCACTTTTCCCCCTCACCCCGGGCGAAATAAGCGCCGCGGCTTTGGGCGGCGATAGCATGTAGAAACCCGGCATCTGGAGCCTCACCACGCCGTTCTTCGGGCGAAGCGGCGACGGCGAATTGCAGGCTCGCCCGGGCCTCGCCAGCCTGGGCCTCCACGGCATAAACACCCGTGATGTCAGCTACCGTCTCCGCGCGGAAGCCATTGATGCGGCGGCCTTCCGGGTTGGTCCAGACTGCTGCTTGCAAGACTAACGATTTGTTAGAGCTGGCCGGATCTTTCACCGTGGTGTCTAGTGCTTGGAACGGCGCGGCTCCTTTCCCGATCCATTCGGCTTGGATCGCCACCTTGTCGCCCTGCCGGTAGAACGGTCGATCGGCGGTCATTTCGATGCGACCGGCGCTTTGCAATCCCTCCTGATCCGGGGCCAGCCAATCGAGCAATTGTCCCCAAAACGTATCGTAGGGCGTGAGCTTTCCTGCCCAGCCCGGCGCGGCCACCCGCCAGCGCCAAAGGGTGTCGCTCAGAACCACCGCCACTCGCCCGCTGCCCTGTTGTTTCACGACGACTAACGGCCGCGCCTGGCCATCGGCGACGGCCTCCATCAGCACCTGCGCGTTGCCCGCCACCCCGGTTGCCGAGTTCGCGCCCTGCAAGGCGGGGAAATCCTTGATCGCCTCGAACAGCGGGCCGAACACCGGATGCCGCAGGCCCGCATCGGTCAGGCGGACACCGAAACGCCCGTCGCGATGCGGCGCGGGCACCGGCACCGGCAACACTTTTCCCAACGCGGCTGCCGCCAGCGGCGAGGCTAACAAATTAGGTCCGCCCAACACCGCCAGCCCGCCGCCTTTGCCCGCGTAATCCGCGATGGCCTGCCACTGCACCGGATTGAGCGCGTCTGGACTAACATCCTCGATCACCACAGCGGCGCGAGATGACAGCGCTGCGGGACTCAGATCAAGCGTGTCCTTGGCCGTGCCGCCGCCATCGCCGATGCTCGCCCAGCCGTTTTGCCAGCGGGTGAAACCATCGAGCCGCACGTTGCGGTCGGTCGTCAGGGCACGGCGCAGGAATTTACCTTCAAACCCAAGCGAGTTAGAAAGTAGCAAGACACTCCGCCCCTCTTGCCTAACAGCCACAACGAAGGGCTGCGATTTCGCCGACGCGTCCGCCGCCGGATCCGCCACGCGCAATTCATAAGCATGGCTGCCGGGACGCTCCGGCTTGAGTGGCAGGTGGGTTTCTATCACCTCGCCGCGCCGGTTAAAACGCACTCGGCTTTCCGCCAATTTCTGGCCCTCGCTCCAGACTTCCACCGGGATGTCCTTGCCGTCCACTCCCCAGCCCTGCAGCACCACGCGCACGCTGGTTTCCGCCCCCGCTGCCGGGCGGCGCGGCGGCTCGATCTGCCACACCGCTATCCGCGCCACCACCGCAGTTCCGGGTGGCTCAACCTCCATCACCCAGCACGGCAGATTCAAACTAACAGGCGGACCGCCGCCAGTGTCTAGACCATCAGAAATCAGCACCATCCCCGCCGCGCCCTCACGGCCCCAGCGTTGGGTCCAGTCTTCCAACGCGCCATTGATGCGCGACTCGGTACCCTTGAACGCGATCTCGCCTGGCACGGTTTCCATTAGCCCCTTGTCGATGGCGAAAAACCGCAGATCGCAGGTTTCGCGGGCCTTGCGGAAGGCGGCGGAGTCCAGCCACTCGCGGGCCATCTGTGCGCGAGAACCGTCGTTCATGCTCTGCGAGGCATCGACCAAAACCCCCACCAGCGGTCGCTCGGACACCGTTTCCCGCCGCCGAAATTGCGGTTGCAACAGCACCCATGCTAACAAAATCGCCGCGCCACCGCGCAGGCCCGCCAGCCATGCGGCACGCCGCCGATCCGCATCGCCGCGCAAGCCCCGGAAGGTCCACACGGTAAAACCTAACACTCCGAGAGCGAGCAGCCAGAACAGCAAGTTCGCCGTCATCCGCCCGCCCTCCTGCTTGTTAGAATGTTGATGAAACCTGAACCATCCGCCGCGACCGCGCGTTGTTTCGCGGCCCGGGTGGACACCCATCCTTCTGCTAGAAACACCAGGGCCGCCGCTGCTAACAGCCACGGCCACAGCGGCACTTCACGGCGGACTTCCTCGCGCCACTCGCGGATGCCTTGCGCCCCGGTAGCGACCCGCCCCGGCAACATCGCCTGCAATTTCGTGGAATCCGCCGCTCGCAAATCCGACTCCTCGCGGCGGACATTCACGGCACATTGCCAGCGCGCTTTCCCGTCGGGGGAAATGGCCTCGAACAAGCCGCTGTGGAGTGCACGGATCGCTGGGCCGCCATCGTCAGCCGCCGGCCACACCGCATCACCGGCGTATTTTTTCAGATCCGGCCACGCCTCGCCGACCCAACAAGCAGAGGCCGCTTGCATCTCTAACTCCCGCGCACGGGCGAGCTGTTGGACCAGCGGCACATAGGCTGGCGAAAGCGGCAGATCGCCCCACGCACGGTCGGCGCTCGCATTTAGCCAGAACACTCGACCCTTGCCATGAGCCACCTCGACTAACAGTGGAAACTCGCCTGCTAGAGTGGCCAAAACCTTTCCCCCGGCTGCCGCGACGCTGTGTCTAGCAGTTTTCTGGGGGAAAGGCGGGAAGGGCGTTAGATCGCTCCACACGCCGTCGAACAAGGGATCGGCAGGCACCAGCAAGCGCGTGGCCATGCGTCCCGCGGGCAGGCTGGTTTCCGGCCCAGCCGACACCGGCCACGCCTTGGGCAGCGGCTGTGGTTGGGAATCCGCTGTGACCACCACCGTGCCGCCCGCCTCGGCGAAGGCGAGCGCTTTGGACCAGTCGGCTTCGTTAGAAATCGCCCCGCCGGTGAACCACACGGCCTCCACGCCATCGGTCGCTTGATTCGGCCAGGCCTCGGCAGCGATGGCCACCGCCTTGGCCGCGCCACCTGCCGCCAGTGCTCTTGTTAGGAAAAACGATGGACTCATCCCGCCTCCCAACACCCCACTGCGATCCACCACCAGCGCCTTCAGCGCCTGCCGCACCGGCAGAGCAAAACACCAGCGGTCATCACTTGTTAGCGCATCGCCCGCCAAGGCCAGTTCGCCTGTTAGCAATGGGCCATCCGTGACTGGCACCGGTAGCGACAACGGCACTTCCAGCGAGCCGCCTGCCGGAATTTCCACCGGTTTCCGCAACAGCACTTGACCCCCGCTCCGGCATTCCAACAGATCGCTAACAGCTGACGGGCCGAAATTCGCCAGCCTCACTACACCGGTCAGCAGGGTGCCCGCACGCACCGCCTTGCCGTCCCACCGCGCCGAAACCACGCTGGCGTTGGCAGGCCGCGAGGTATCGGGAGCTAGCACTACCAAACCCACCCCACCCTGCGGCCAGGTGTTGCGGAAAAATCCCTCTGCCGGCCAATCCCATACCGCCGGTTGATTGTCCGTAATGACCACCAGTTCCTTGCGCCCGACGCTCCGGGTATCCGCCCACTCGCGAGCCGCGTTGAAGACCGGAGCCAGATTCGAAGAGCCTTCGGATAGAGTCACCGCGTCCAGCTCCCGCAACAATTGCCCGCGATCCACAATCGGGACTGGCACGGGTTGTTCCAAACGATCCGTTAGAACCCATAGCGCCACCGCATCCGTGCGGTCGAGGCCGTCGATCCATTCATGGGCAAGCCGCTTGGCCTCATCCAGCCGGGTGCCGGTTTCCCCTAGCCAGCCCATGCTCGCGGTCGCGTCGATCACCACTACCGAAGCCACCGAACGCCCCGCACCGAACCATCCGCCGCGCGAGCGTACGACCGGTCTAGCGAAGGCCAAGGCCAGCAGAGCAAACAGCAACAGCCGCAGCAGCAGCAATCCGAGATCCTCCACCTTCGCCTGCCGTTTCATCCGCGCCGTCGCCATTTTCAAATAGCGCAGCGAGGGAAACTCCACCGGTGTTTGCCGCCGTTTCCGCCGCAGGTGCAGCCATAGCGGCACCCCGAGTGCGGCGAGGCTGGCTAGCAGAAATGGTGAGAGGAAGGCCACGGATAGGTGCGGGCTGAATCTTAAGTAACGCGAATGCAAAAATACAGAGGAGTCTTAAAAACAAGGTTTGCCCCTGACTCTCTACGCTGTTATTTTGAGGCCGCTATCATGCGCGGCGTAACTCATGTTATTTCCCCTCATCATCCCCTACCAGCTCTCCGACCGAAATTCCCAAGCCAAAAGCGATCCGAAAAAGTGTGGCAATGAACGGTACACGAGTGCTGTTTTCCACAAAAGTAATTGCCCTCTGGTCCAATCCGGCTGCTCTCGCTAGGCCCAGTTTCGACATTCCCAAAGCTTGCCGACGCGTTTGAACTCGCCCGGCAACGCGTCGAGCAAAATCATCTGCCGCATCAGCCAATCGCATCTTACAACTTTCTGCGAAGCGGCCAAAGACCAAGATCAGACAAATGCCAGATCTTTAAGCTTGCCACCACCAACCCGAAAACTTAGCACTATTCATGATCGCAAATCGTCTTTTACTGCCTCCGACAACTGGAACTCTGTCACAGGTCGTAAAGCTATAGGCTCTGATAAAATTGGAACGGATTGTATGGATCATCCGCAATGGACACAAAACGCCGACGATGACAATGAAGCACCTGGTCCATAAAATTCATTGAATCATGAGAATAAAAATTAAACGGTGGTCATTTTTTATTAGGCGCGAGCGGGCGGTGGCACTGTCCGCTACTACTCGGGGAATTTTCAAACTCAGTCGTTTGATTTCCCGGCAATCACGCCATGCGGATAATGACATTTAAGCCGTTTGGAACTAGCGGGAATATGATCCCGCCCGGCATTTACAGCGTTCCCCCACGGCTGGCGAGGGCGGTGAAGACCGGCTCCGGCACATAGCGACGCACGGTTTCCTCCCACCCGCTCGGTCCGGTTAGACTTTTGATCATGTTGGAGGAAAGCTCAGCGATGTCGCGCGGCGGCATCAGAAAAACAGTGGTGATGTCAGGGGCCATGTCGGCATTGATGTGCCGCATCACGCGCTCGTATTCGTAGTCATTCGGCGAGCGGATGCCTCGCAAAATGTATTTGGCCTCCATTTTTTTTGCATAATCCACGAGGTAGCGGTTGTCGAAATGGGCGATGATCAAGCGGTCGCTGTTGACGGTGGATGCATGCAACAATTCGAGTCTATCAGCGACGGAAAACGAGTAGCTTTTCGCAGGATTGTTACCGATCGCCACGATCAGACGGTCGAACATTTCCAAGCCACGTTCGATCATCCAGAGGTGGCCATTCGTTGGTGGATCAAAGGAGCCAGCGTAAACCGCAGTGCGCATGGGAGACAGAGTAGCGGGAATTCCCTTTGACCGGAACCCTTATTTCAGGGGTAGAAAAAATTTGATACAGCGTCACACGGATTTTGACTTTGCTGCGGGCGGCGGTTAAAAGCTAGTGCCACAGCGCCTGTAGCTCAGTTGGATAGAGCACCCGCCTTCTAAGCGGGCGGTCACTGGTTCGAATCCAGTCAGGCGCACCAATTTATAATCAATGAGTTGTGACGGTGATAACACTATCAGCATGTTAGGCAGCTCACCCTTCTCTCACCTTATTCCGAACACCACTATGAAATCCCCTACCAAATCAACATCCGCTGGAGTGATGAAGACTCCGCTTACGAGGCCACCGTGCCTGCCCTTCGCGGGTGCATGGCATTCGGCGATACTCCGGAAGATGCCTCGCGTGAGATCCTCATTGCCGCAGAACTGTGGCTGGAAGCGACCGCCGCCAACGGCTATCCCGCCCCCAAGCCGGATGCCACGCTTTCGCGCATCGCCGCCCTCGCGCCCATCCTCAAGCTTTCCCGTGTGGCCAAGGAAGCGGGTATCTCCGCCCAGACGCTCGCCTCTAAGATCAAGCGTGGTACGCCCTTGTGTGATGCGGAGCAGGAAAGCGTCTCCCGCGTCCTCGCCTCACACGGGCTCGCGTGAAAAGATGACGAAAAAGCCCGCGCCATCGTGAGACAGCGCGGGCGGGTGATTCCGGCTGGAACTACTTCGCGGCATACCGCCCCCACACTGCCGCCCATCTGGCAGCGCGGTCGCTCTTACCGGCGATAACGTTGCGACTCCACCCAAGGCTTGCAATGCAGCGGAGGTGATCGTGATCATTCTTCATGCCTCACCTCCTCTCGAAGCAAGAATCCGCTCGAAATTATGAGGCTGACCCGAAAGTCCGGCCACGGAGGGCGCTAACTGGCTGGGCGGTGGAGCCATCTCGCGGGTCAGGGCGAGGCTGGGTCTGCTTTCACAACCGCTTCGGGTGGGCGGCGGCGGGTGGTGATGTTAACGCGTAGCGAGCTGCCGGTGCCCGAAAGACCGTTGAAGCCGCCACTCACGGGCATGACGCCGCGTGGATGATGGCTGACGCCAACAGCGATGTGCCCGGGGCCGACGCGTTTTCCGATCGACGGATCATAGCCGGTCCAACCGCGGTCTGGCAGATAGATTTCCGCCCAGGCGTGGGTGGAACCGCGGCCGACTTTTGAATTATCGCTCTCCAAATAGCCACTCACGAAGCGCGCGGGGTAGCCAAGCGAGCGGCTGGTTTCGATCATCAGGACGGCCATGTCGCGGCAGGAACCGGTGGCGTGCCGCAAAGTTTCCGCCGGGGATTGGACCCCGTGTTCCTCGCGGCGGTTGTAGGCGATGACGCGGTGGATGAGAATGGCCAGATCGTCGAAGATCGCACTGGTTTTGCCGGGGGCCGGGGCGAGTCCGGTATTGGCGAACCAGCGGCGGAGTTGGCCGACTTCTGGCGGATAGATGTATTGCAGATAGGGCGTGGCGACAAGTTGCTCTATGCCGGCGATCTGTGACGGATGAGGGATGAAAATGGGTGGCAACCCGCCACTCGGTAGGGGTGGCACGCTGATGACGAACTCGCTTTGGATGCGTAATTCTGCCGCGGCATCCGCAAACACGGCGTGGGCGATGGAGTTATCCAAGAGGTCGCGGTCCCAGCGTACAGTGGACGGCGGCGTGGTCGTTAGATTCATGGAGTGGAGCAGCACGTCGTGCCCCTCACGCGGACGCAATACCAGCCGATGCGGTAGAAACTGCACCGGCTGAGAATACGTGTAGCAGGTCTCGTGAACCAGATGGATTTGCTCCCACGTTTCAGGGGACGCGTCGAAAATTTTCATAGGGACTTACAACAACGCGATGGCTTCATTTCCCGCGACTAGACTGTCGCGGGTCACAGGGATGAAATTGCTGTCCGAGCACTCGCATGAAACGGCGCTGAGGGTCAATTCCGGATTGCCAAAGATCGTGCAGACCGCCGCATCCGCCGCGTCCCGACCGGTGGCGATTCTCACCAAGCCGTTGAGCGGCGCGAGGCGCGTGGGATCAAAAACATACCACCAACCGTCGATGAAGGCCTCGAAGCAGGCATGGAAATCCGGCGGATTGAGCTGATAGGCGTAACAGGTCGCATAGCGGGCGGGCACGCTCATAGAGCGGCAGAAGGCGATGGCTAAGTGGGCGAAATCCCGGCACACGCCCTGCCGGTCGTGCAGGGTGTCGATGGCGGATGACGATTCCCCCGAGCTGCCGCTGACGTAGGCGATGTTCTGGTGAATCCAGTCGCTCACGCCCGAGGCGATCGCATAAGGCGTGGTCAAATGGCCGAACAACTCCATGGCTTGTTGGCGCAGCCTATCGGACTCGCAATAACGGCTGGGAAAGAGAAATGGAATCGCTTCGGGGCTGAGGCTGCCTGGCCCCTCGACGGTCATTGAGTGGACCGGCACGATCCGCGCCGCCGTGCTAACATCTGTCTGATAGAAAATTTTCAACAACCCCGGATTCCAAGTTTTGATCCGGGAAATTCGGTTCATGCCGCCGACGATGGTGAACTCTTCCGTGGCTACCGGCGGATGAGTCACCAGCGATTCGTTGAGAATTTGCTGCCCTCCGGTTTCGATACATTTCAGCGCGAACAAGAAGGTGGCTGGATCTTGCAAGGTGTAGTCCAACTGGCAGGTGACGTGAAATTTCATGGGCTTGTAAGAGGATTGGTTGTCTTCATGGGGCGACGGGACCGGTCAAGTGCAACCCCGAAGGAGATGTAACAGGAGCAGAAGGGGGAAGGGAATACTGATTACTTATTGCAGAATCTAACGGCCTCACATTATCCCACGCCAAGCAGCCTCAGGCGTCCTCGCTCTCGGGCAAGGATACCGCCACATAGCTCGCAACTCGCGCCACGGCACCGGTAACGGTTGCGTGTCTGTCTCCGCCGCAGACAACGACCAGCACGGCACCCGTCCGCCCCAGCCAGCGCTGTATGCGAGTGACGAGCGGCGCGAGCATGAATGTCAACAAGGCGGCCAGCGCCAGCGGTACCAGCAAGTCCCGCGCCAAGGAAAGTATGCCGATGATGAACGCGCTCAACAGGACGTTAGAAATCGTGGCCAGCGATTTCGCGGAGGGGGACTTACTGCTGAGAATGGCCATGGGAAAATAGCATACCTATCAGACCGCTTGCTCGAAACTCTCGAGTAGAGCCAAATGCTCCTGAACCCGTGGCACTAACTCATCACGAATCATCATTTTACATGAGTCCATCACATCGTCATCCAACAGTGCCTCCTGATAGTCCTTGAGTCCCATGGACTCGCCCTTATACAGCGACTCCAGCGCGGATTCCGGACCAAACAGATTCGCCGTCGCTTGGACCGCCGTGGCGAAAATTCCCCACGCGCCGGAATCCTTGTTAGGCTCCCCGCCCATATCGCTGATGAGCGGGAAATTACCCCCTGCCCAACTGCCCGCGCATCAACCCACTCTCAGCTTTCCCGTAAGCGCCTGCGGAAGAGCTGTCCCTAAAGAGGAAAATGGAAAGCTCGCCAAAACGCGGCAAGTGACGTCATAGTAAGGTCATGGAAGCTCTGGTGACCGTGATATCCGCTCAATCAACGCTGGACCCTGCTTTTGACCCGTTTGCTCAGGCGCTGGCTGGGCGGAAAGTGGCTTCCAGGCCTACCAGACGAAGCCGAACTCCTCCTAAGC
>JAYVNM010000060.1:0-5899 GCA_043758445.1 Akkermansiaceae bacterium
TCCCAGCGTAGGGTTCGTGGCCAAAGTCAATGGCTAGTTGTTCTTTGTAAGACTCTTTCATTCTCATTTCCAAGCCGGTTTATCCCGGCGCTTTCACTGGTACCCCATTCTCCCCATTCTCTGACCCCATTCTCGGTTTCGACGGGTTGTCCTGATAGATCGCCGCCGCAGTCCGGGCAGGTGTCGGGCGGCGGGAGATCGACGCTGATGTCGGGGTTTTCGCTTTGCCGCAGCGTCTGGCCAGGGTGTCCGGGCTGACCGCCGGGTTGGCGTCCGGTGTTTTTGGGCCGGAGGGAATTGGTGCGCTTTAGGCCGTCGCTGGATGGCGGCTTACTGCTGTTAGAGCTGTTTTTGTCGAGGCGCTTTTCCAACTCCTCGATGCGGGCTTCAAGGCTGGCAATGAGCTCGCAGATCGCGTCGATACGCCCCTCGTCCAAGGCAGCTTGGATGATGGGACGCAGGGCTTTGGCTCGTTCAGTCAACACAAGAAAAACGTCGCGGGTCGGGAAAATTGCTTGAGGCAGAAGAGCTATCACTCATGCTGGCGATTGCAGACGATTGGCTTGCTCTGCGCCGATTCCCGGACATGCTCGCGGCGTTGTGAACTTTATTCCGGTCGAGCCGTCCTTGGAAATCTTCGCCGAGCTGGCGATGCGGGGCAATGTCGTGCCCGTTTACACCCAGCTTGCCGCTGATTTCGAGACCCCGTTGTCCGCTTACCTCAAGTTGCGGGACAATCGCCATTCGTTCCTTCTAGAAAGCGCGGAAAGCACGGAAAAAGGCGGGCGCTGGTCGATCGTCGGTAGCGGGCCACGGTTGGTTTTCGAAGCACGGGGAAAAGAAATAACCATCCGTGAGGGCTCAAAGGTCCGCTCATTCACTGCAGAAGATGATGTCTTGGCGGCCTTGGAGCGGGAAATGAAGCCTTACCAGCCGGTCACGCATGGGGCGCTGCCGCAATTTTCCGGCGGGATGGTCGGCTATCTTTCCTATGACGCGGTTAGGCAATTCGAGCCGACGCTTGATGCACCGCCGCCGGATGTGATCGGCATCCCGGATGCGATGTTCATGTTGGCGGACACGTTGCTCGTTTTTGACCATCGGTTGCGGCGGTTGCAGGTGATTGCCAATGCGTTCCTCGACGAATTCGCGTCGCTCGAGGAAGCTTACGCCGCAGCCCGTGGCCGGATCGCGGCGATGGTGGAAATTTTAAACAGGCCCTTCCACGTCCCGGCACTGAACGGGCTTGCGAAGGTTCAGCCTGCGGCAGCACGCAGCAATACGACACAGGCGGAATACGAGGCGATCGTGCTGGCGGGCAAGGAGTTCATCAAGGCGGGGGACATTTTCCAATTCGTGCCGAGCCAGCGCTTCGAGGCAGATTTCGACCAGCCGCCGGTGGATCTCTATCGGGCGCTGCGGTTCGTGAATCCCTCGCCCTACATGTTCATTTTGGAGCTGGGGGACTTCGCACTCGTCGGTAGCTCGCCGGAAGTCCATGTGCGCTCGATCAATGGGCGCATCGACATCCGCCCAATCGCCGGCACCCGTCCACGCGGAAAATCCCCGGCAGAAGACGATGCGCTGGCCGCCGACCTGCTAGCGGACCCCAAAGAATGTGCCGAGCACCTGATGTTGGTCGATCTTGCCCGCAATGATGTCGGTCGCATCGCGAAACATGGTAAGGTGAGCGTGGATGATTTCATGATCGTGGAGCGCTACAGTCATGTGATGCACATCGTCTCTAACGTCTCGGGCGAACTCGATCCGTCGCACAGCGCTTACGATGTGCTGCGAGCCACATTTCCCGCCGGAACCGTCAGCGGTGCACCAAAGATCCGGGCGATGCAGATCATCAATTCGTTAGAAAAAAACAAGCGTTGCGCGTATGCTGGAGCAGTCGGTTATTTCGGCTTCGACGGCTCGCATGATTCCTGCATCACCCTGCGGACCTGCCTGTTGAAAAACGGCAAGGCCTACGTCCAGGCCGGGGCTGGAGTGGTCGCGGATTCCGATCCCACTTACGAATATGTGGAAACTGTCAACAAGGCTAAGGCTCTCCTCAGCGCCATCGCCCTAGCGAGAACTCTATGCCCTGAAAATCCATAAAGAGGAGTTGAACCGCAGATGAACGTAGATCGACACAGATGGAAGAAGGGATAAGAGGCGAACACTTTTCTGAATCCAATTATCACAATTCTTATCTGTGTGCATCTGTGTCCATCTGCGGTTGAAAAATCTTAAACTCTAATTTTCCCATGCTCCTCATTTTAGATAACTACGATTCCTTCACCTACAATCTCGTCCAATACTTCGGCGAGCTGGGGGCGGAGATGAAAATTTTCCGCAATGATGTGCTGACGGTGGCTGAGGTGATGGCAATGAAGCCCGCACGGATCTGCATTTCACCCGGCCCCTGCACGCCGACGGAAGCGGGGATTTCGTGCGAGTTGATCGAAAAACTCGGCACTACCACTCCGATCCTTGGGGTCTGTCTCGGTCATCAATCCATCGGCCAGGTTTATGGCGGTGATGTGGTGCGTGCCGACCGTTTGATGCATGGCAAGACCTCGCCAATTCATCATTCCGGGAAGAGCATTTTCGCCGGAATGCCCAGCCCCTTCGAGGCCACGCGCTATCACTCGCTCATCGTGAAACGTGAGACGCTGCCCGCCTGCCTCGAAATCACGGCATGGACAGCGGAAGGTGAAATCATGGGACTTATGCACAAGGAATATCCGGTGCATGGTGTCCAGTTCCATCCGGAGTCGATCCTCACGCAGGATGGGAAACGGTTGCTTGAGAATTTCCTAAAGCTGTAGCGACAGAATTGACTAAGCGCAAAGAACGCAGAGAGCGCAAAGAATAAGAAATCTTTGAGTTCTATGTGCTCTTTGTGGTTGGCTCTTTTTCTTAGCACCAGAACACCGCGCTGCGCTGAGTGTGGAACTGGGAGTAACTTTTTTGTATGGAGAGGCTCCGGGATTTTTCCAGTTGTGTTCTTAGAATGATTCCAGTTTTTCGGCATGGCGTCAATAATCGCCTCCGAATCGGGAAGCCCCCGCCCACCGAATAGTGCCCGCTGGCGAGCCATGAAGTCGGGTTTGGCGGTTACAATCGGTTACGCATTCTCGGTTTCGGGGGATTTTTAATGTTTGAGGAACAGAATGAAATCGTTGGTCTCGCGCACCAGAGCCTCAGGTGCGGTTTTGTTTTTCATCGATGACTGCCTCTCTCGTACTCATGGTAGGATGATTTTTCCCGAGTGCTTTTTAAAGGTGTAAACTAACGTGGTATCGGCTTTTTGCCAAGGATGGATGGCCGAGGGCAGTGGCGACCAAGCCGCCGTCGATTTCGTCCTCGCGCACTTCAAAAAAGATCTCATCCATGGAGGTGCCATGGCATAAGAGCTGAGGGGTGGGCAAGGCGCAATACTGCTTCGGACTTATATGTGGGTTAGTTCGGCGCATCGAGCGAGGAATTTCTCGTGCATTTTTCAACGCCCTCCCCCGCTCTACGATTTCGTCACCGCGTAGAAACGAATCGGTTGCCAGTGCGGTGAAAGGCGCTATGCTAGCCGCCCCCGGCTAACGACGCCGGCCTTTGCAAAATGAATCATCATCCCCATGTAGCGATCGTAGGTGCGACGGGTGCCGTCGGTATTGAAATGCTCCTTTGTCTCGAACAGAGGAATTTTCCACTCGGAAAATTGAAGTTGCTCGCCTCGGCCCGCTCGGCAGGCAAACGCATGACTTTTCGCGGGGAGGAAATCGTGGTCGAGGAACTCACGCACGAGTCGTTCGCTGGCGTGGACATCGCGTTGTTCAGCGCGGGCGGCGGGATTTCCCTGGAATTTGCCCCTTCCGCTGCCGCCGCGGGTGCGGTGGTGATCGATAATTCATCCGCCTTCCGCATGGACGCTGATGTGCCGCTGGTGGTGCCTGAAATCAACCCGGAAGCCGCGAAAACCCACCCCCGTAACATCATCGCGAACCCAAACTGCACGACCATCATTTCCCTGATGGCGCTCGCGCCGCTGCACCAGGCGTTTGGCCTGCGATCGGTCATCGCCTCGACCTATCAGGCGGTATCGGGTTCGGGGGCGCAAGGCATCGTCGAACTGGAAGAACAAATGCGGGCCATCGCGAACGACCAGCCGTTTTCCCCGAAAGTCTATCCACGCCAAATCGCTTTCAATGTGATCCCGCAGGTGGACGCCTTCACCGAAAACGGCTACACCAAGGAGGAACTCAAGATGCTCAACGAGGGCCGGAAAATCATGAACCTGCCGGACTTGCGGGTCTCCTGCACCTGTGTGCGCGTGCCGGTCTATCGGTCGCATTCGGTCTCAATCACCGCACTATTTGAGCGCCCGGTGGACGTGGCCGCCGCCCGTGTCGCCTATGCGGGCAAGCCCGGCGTGCAGGTCGTGGATGACATTGCTAACAAGATTTTCCCAGTGCCGCTCGATACCACTGGCAAGGACGATTGCCTAGTCGGCCGCATCCGCAAGAACCTGGTCTTTGACAACGCTCTCGATCTGTGGGTCGTCGGCGACCAGGTGCGAAAAGGAGCTGCCCTCAACGCCGTGCAGATCGCGGAAATTCTTTGAATAAATAGAAGAAGTTATTCAACCGCAGATGAACGCAGATAGACGCAGGCGGAAAGAAGCGATAAGAATGTATTAAATTTTCTTCATCTCAGCTCTCAACTCTCAACTCTCAACTCTCAACTCTCAACTCTCAACATTATCTTAATAATGCGTGCATCTGCGGTTAAAAAAATCTTCCGTGCCATCATCCCTCGGGGAAAGATTTAATTTTGAACCCGCCGCTTAGCCCACCATGGACCTAAAAACCTACCTCACCACCCGCGCCACAGAAGTGGATGCGGCGCTGGATGCATTCTTGCCCAAGGCCAAAGCGCGCCCGGCCACGATCCATGCGGCCATGCGTTACAGCGTTTTCGCCGGCGGCAAACGCCTGCGGCCCGTGCTCTGTCTGGCGGCGGCGGAAGCGTGTGGGGGTGTAAATTCCAACGCCCTCGCGCCGGCCTGTGCGGTGGAGTTGATGCACACTTATTCGCTGGTCCACGATGATCTACCGGCGATGGATGACGACGACCTCCGGCGTGGCCGACCCACCTGTCACAAGGTTTACGGCGAGGGCATGGCCGTGCTCTGCGGCGACGCATTACTAACAGAAGCATTCATCGTGCTCGCCCAAACCGCGCAGTCGCCACGCTACGGCACGCGAGCATTTATCTCCGAACTGGCGGAAACCGGCGGCAGCAGGAAACTTATCGGGGGCCAAGTGATGGATCTCGAAGGCGAGGGTAAAAACCTAACCAAGCGCGATCTCATCCGCATCCACGAGGCGAAAACCGCCGCGCTGCTCACCACCTCCTTGCGCCTCGGCGCGATGACCGCCAATGCCACCCCGGCGAAGCTGGACGCGCTCACCCGTTTCGGCCACGCACTCGGGCTGGCCTTCCAAGTCATCGACGACATCCTCGACGTGACCCAAAGCACCGAAGTGTTAGGTAAAACTGCGGGCAAGGACGCGGCAGTTGAGAAGTCCACCTATCCGTCGATCCTCGGCCTAACAGCATCGCGCAAGGAAGCCGCGAACCTCACGCAAGCCGCGATGGACGCGCTGAAGCCCCTCGGCACGAAAGCCGCCCGACTGCGGGAAATCGCCACCCACCTCCTGAAACGCGAATACTAAGGGCGCGGCCAGAACTGTTCGGCATGCTAGGTGCTGATGCGGAGAAAGTCTGGAATTTTTCAAACAAACACTTGCACTGTTAGATTGTCCGTGATTTCATCGGCCCGTGGCGGATTCCAAACCTCTCATCGATGAGAAAAAGCTCTCCTGTTGGAAGCTGCTAGATGATTTCC
>JAYVNM010000061.1:0-5814 GCA_043758445.1 Akkermansiaceae bacterium
CATTGTGCGGGGGCCTTGCGCATCGGGCGGCTTGGACTCGATCTCATGGGCGGCAAACTGGGCGAGGTGCTGGTGGAGTTTGACCGCAGTGGCTCCCTCCCGACGACGCATGACACACAAGGTTCGGACATGGGGCTGTTCGGAGGCTTGATGGGATGGGACGCGGCGGATGAGCGGCTGCCTGGCTCGATGCAGACTTTGCAAGATTCTGGAGTGAAAATTTGCATCGAAACCGTGGATGTAAACGACCCTCATCCGAACACTTATCGGCTGACACTGACTAACGAACGCGAGCAACACACGCTGCGTGCGATTTCCACTGGCGGCGGAATGATGGAAGTGCAGGACGTGGACGGCTTCGCCATCTCAATGTTCGGCGATTATTTCGAGACACTGCTCTGGGCGACAGGCGACGGCGCGGTGCTGTGTGACAAAGTCGCATCGCTCGTCGAGGCCGATGATGTATTGCTCCACGAACACAAGGGCGTGCAAATTGTGGAAGTGAAGGCGCAGCAATTTGTTCCTGATACCGTGCTTGATGATTTACGTAGTGCAGGTCTAGTCAGCGCGGTGAAGCGACTCTCGCCCGTGCTTCCAGTGAAGTCACGTCGCACGACTCACATTCCCTTTTCCACCTGCGCCGAGATGCTGGCTTTCGATGCCGGAAAAAATACGCCGCTGTGGAAGCTGGCAGTCGCCTATGAATGCGAGCGCGGCGGATTGAGTGAGCGCGAGGTCATCGAAATGATGGTCGGCATCGTGCGTATTTTGCGTCGTTCCATTGCGCAAGGCATCGCGGGAACCAGTTACGAAGACCGTGTGCTCGGATTTCAATCGGGTGGGTTTAAGGAGATGATGAATCAGGGGCGGCTGCTGAATGCGGGCGCATTAAATCGCATCATTCTTTATGTCACCGCACTCATGGAAGTTAAAAGCTCCATGGGTGTCATCGTCGCTATGCCGACGGCGGGCGCGTGCGCTGCACTGCCGGGCGCGGTCATTGCGATGGCGGAGGAAATGAAACTTGGCGAAGAAGACATGGCGCGGGCGATTCTAGCAAGCGGACTGATTGGGGTTTTCATTGCGACGGCGTGGACATTCGCGGCGGAAGTCGGCGGATGTCAGGCAGAAGGCGGCTCCGCTGCGGCGATGGCTGCGGCGGCGCTCGTCGGTATGGCTGGCGGCACACTCGCGCAATCTGTTGCCGCTTCCTCGATGGCGATGCAGAGCATGATCGGACTCATTTGTGATCCGATCGCGAATCGGGTGGAAGCACCGTGCCTCGGCAAAAATGTCATGGCCGCCGCCAACGCTTTGTCGTGCGCGAACATGGCGCTCTCCGGATTTGATCAAGTGATTCCCTTCGATGAAGTCATCGATACGGCGAAACAGGTGGCCAAACAAATGCCGCGTGAGTTGCGTTGCACCGCGCTCGGCGGCTTGTCGATTACACCCACATCATTGGCCATCGAACAACGCCTTGCGGGCAAACGCGCCGCCTGCGGCACAGGATCATGCGGATGCAAATGATGAAACTGCGATTTCTTTTCCTTGGCTTACTCGCGACGGTCGAATGTCCTGCGGCTAACGTCGAAGCAGGTAAATTGTTAGTTAGCGATAAGAACTGCACGGCGTGTCATGCCGCCTCCAAGGAGCAGGCCGCGTGGCTTTCGCCCAATGTCGCTCCGAGGCTGGGGGACATCGGCAATCGCACGAATCCCGCGTGGGTGAAAAAGCATTTGCTCGCGCCTAAAAACACCATGCCCGATGTCTTGCGCGGACTGCCAGCGGCGGAGCGCGATACTGCGGCGGATGCGCTGACGCATTATCTATTTTCCGTTTCTGCGGCCAAATGGCAACCCGTAGCACCGGACAAGGGTGCGGTGGCGCGTGGTGAGAGCGTGTATCACCGCGTCGGCTGCGTCGCGTGCCATGCGCCGCAGAATGGTGCGGCGGACGGCGAAGGTTCGGTGCCGTTAGTGGGGATGACGGAAAAATGGAGCCTCGGCGGACTGCGTAGTTTCCTGCTAAATCCACTCGCCACGCATCCATCAGGGCGGATGCCGTCCTTGGGACTAACAGATGGCGAGGCGCTGGACGTGGCGCAGTATCTTTTGCGTGCGACGAAGGTGCATGCTCCGCTTGAGGTCGCGGTGTATCGCGCACGAATTCGCTCGTTAGAGGATCTGGATACGGCGGAGGTTTTCAGCACGGTGCCGATGAGTAATTTTTCACTCGCTGTTCCCGGAGCTAACGGGCGGCTGGCGTTGCGATTCAACGGATGGTTGCGGGTGGATCATGCGGGCGATTATACATTTCACCTAACAGCCGATGGTTCCGCCCGGATTTCCTTGGATGAAAAATGGACCGCTGACCAGGACGCGTGGACGAACGATCAGACTAAGACTAAGAGCAAATTCCATCTCGAAGCAGGTTGGCATCCGCTGAAACTCGATTTTTCGCAACGCGGGAAATTGCCGCCAAAACTGAGCGTCGAATGGGAAGGGCCTGGCATCACGAGGGAGCTAGTTTCGATGGCGAGGATGCGTGCTGACCGTGACGTGGATGCTTCGTTAGATATCGCGCCATTCGTCGTGGATGCGGTGAAGGCCGCGCGCGGCAAGGTGCTCTATGCGCAGATGAATTGCGCGACTTGTCATGAAGGTAAACCCTCTGCAACGGCACTGCCCACCTTGGCCGCGATGCAAGTCGGGCGTGGTTGTCTCGCGGATCAGCCGACAGCGAACGCGCCGGATTTTCATTTTTCCAAAGCGCAACGCAGCGCGCTACAAGCCGCGCTCGGTGAGTTGAAACATTCCGACTTGGCGGCCCCATCGCCGCAGCAGCGCGTGGCGCAAACGATGGCGTCCTTTCGCTGCACTTCATGTCACAAGCGCGATGGCGAGGGCGGTGTCGCCAAACAGCGTGACGCGTTTTTCACCGCGAATGTTGACGACCTCGGCGACGAGGGCCGAGTGCCGCCATTGCTCGATGGCGTGGGCGACCGCTTGCGCCCCGAGTGGCTGGCGAAGGTGCTGGCGCAGGAATCCTCGGTGCGGCCTTATATGAACACGCGGATGCCGCAGTTCGGCGCGGCAAACGTGGGTAATCTAACGGAATTATTCATCGCGCTCGACCGTCATGCGCAGCCTCTCGCGCCGGTGAATGATGCCGCCGAGGTTTTGCGTGAAGCCGGTCGCCAGCTTGTTGGCACGGATGGGCTATCATGCGTCGCGTGCCATCGGTTTGCACGCCAGCCTGCCCATATGTTGCATGTGCTTGATCTAACGACCGTGACGGCGCGGCTCAATGAAGACTGGTTCCGCGCGTTTCTGCGTGATCCTAACCGCTACCATTCGGCCACGCGGATGCCTTCGTTCTGGCCGGGTGGACACAGCGTGATCCCCGCCGTACTCGGCGGCGACACAGAGCGCCAGCACGCGGCACTGTGGGCGTATCTCGCCGAGGGTGATCATGCGAAATTTCCCGAAGGCCTGAGTCGGAAAAACATGGAACTCGTGGTTGGCGGCGAGCCGGTGGTCTATCGTGGGAAATTGTGGGAAGCTGGCTTCCGCGCCATCGCCGTCGGCTTTCCCGGCCAGTCTAACCTCGCATTCGATGCTGAAGAGATGCGTCTGGCATTGCTCTGGCACGGGCGTTTCCTAGATGCCTCACCGCACTGGAGTGTGCAGGGAATGGGTTCGATTCATCCGCTCGGAAAGGACCCGGTGATCTTTCCGCGGGGTTCTACATTTGCCTTCCTTTCTAACGTGTCATCACCCTGGCCCGCGGCGTCCGGCAAGGAAGTGGGGATGAAATTCCGGGGCTACCAAATGGATAGTCTCAAGCGGCCAACGCTGCTTTATTCAATCCGCGAAATCGCCGTGGAGGATTCATTCACCAACATGGAAGTAGATGGCAAACCGGCATTGCATCGCGCGTTGAAATTTTCCGGACCACCGATGGATGAATTATGGTTTCGTGCAGCCCTAGGCATGTTAGCACCTAACGGCCCCAACTCGTGGCGGCTGCTCGGCAACGATGGGGTGACGATCCATGTCACTGCCGGTGGAAATGCAATCGCCCGAGGTGAGGGCGCCCGGCAGGAGGTGATCGTGCCGATACGCATCGCAAATCAGAAAACTCAACTGGAGATCGACTATGTTTGGTAATCGCACACGGGTTCTTTCCATCCTCCTACTCAGCGGTTCAGTGGTTTTTGCACAACAGAAACCCAAGCCGAAACAGAATCTCGACACCGACAATCTCGCGGATGTTCCCGTGAACGAGCGCGAAGCGGAGTATTACCGCATCACCGATGTGCCGCCACCGCCGGGCGCGGTGGTGGAAGCCGGGAGTATGCTTGCAGTGCCGGATGGTCGGCTTGCAGTTGGCACGCGACGTGGAGATATTTATTTTGCCACCGGTGCCGATGCAACGCCGCCCGCGCCGCAGTGGAAATTGTTCGCGTCCGGCCTATCAGAGGTCTTCGGTCTGGCGTGGCGTCGCGACGGCGTTCTCTACGCGACTCAGCAAGCGGAGTTGACGCGCGTGCTCGATACCGATGGCGATGGCCGCGCCGACCGCTTCGAAACGGTGAGCGATGCCTGGGCGTGGGGGGGGGAACATGAGTTCAATTACGGCTCCGGTTTTGATAAAGACGGTGTGATTTGGACGGTGCATGGACTGACCGGAAGCTACACGTCGGAGCGCTTATTCCGGGGCTGGGCGATGCGGCATTTTCCCGATGGCCGCTCCGAACCGGTGTGCAGTGGGCTGCGCAGTCCGGGCGGTATCGCCTTTAACCCTGAGGGGGATGTTTTTTACGCGGAAAGCCAAGGGCCGTGGAACGGCGCATGTTCGCTGAAGCATCTTAAGCCCGGCGGATTCATGGGGCATCCCATCGGCAACTCATGGTATGACCACGCGCCTAACATGGGGCCACGTCCCGCCGAGCCAAGCGACGGCCCTGCCGGGCGTATGGATCTCGACGCAGCTCGCATCCCGCAACTCGTACCGCCAGCGGTCGTGTTTCCCTACAAAAAAATGGGCCAGAGCGCATCCGCAGTGATGCTGGATGTGTCGGAGGGGAAATTTGGGCCATTTTGTGGGCAGTTCTTCGTCGGCGATTACACATTGAGCATCATCATGCGTGCGGAGATGGAGAAAGTGAATGGCGTCTATCAGGGTGCGTGTTATCCCTTCCGGCAAGGTTTCGCCACCGGCATCATCGGCGGCACGCTCACGCCTCGCGGGCAAATTTTTGTGGGCGGCAGCAAACGTGGCTGGCCGGTGCGCGGCCTCGCGGAGACGGCCTTGCAACGCCTGGACTGGACCGGCTCGACGCCGTTTGAAATTCTCACCACGCGGGTCCAGCCCGATGGGTTTGTGCTGCGGTTCACCACGCCCGTGGATGCCGCCGCCGCCGCGAATCCCGCGAGTTACACGTTAGAAACATTCACCTATATTTACCACGAGTCCTATGGCAGCCCAGAGGTCGATCAAACGGACGAGCGCATCACCAGCGCCACCGTCAGTCCCGATGCTCTCAGTGTGCGCTTGGTCGTGGACAAGCTCGTGCACGGCCACATTCATGAGCTTCATTTGCCCGGCTTGCGGGATCGCAATGGCAAGCCGCTGCTGCATGATGTGATGTATTATACTCTGAATCAGATTCCCAAATCGTAGGCGGCGGATTCCCGAGGGCTGAAAATTTATAAACCTAAAAAGGAAAATGGGCGCGTTCGCTCATCGCCTTTGAGCGAGGCGGCGGTTGGCTGATTCGGTTGGTGATGGAGCGGTCGGTTTTTATCC
>JAYVNM010000062.1:0-17029 GCA_043758445.1 Akkermansiaceae bacterium
CGGCATCCGGGGCGCAGTCGAGGCCCTGGGATTTCATGAAGCCGTCGAGCTTCTGTACGGCGGCCTCAAGTTTTTTGATGACGATGGGAGCCTTGTCCACGAGCCATATTTCGCGGGCCTGCTCGCCGGTCTTTTCGCCGGAGAAGAGGGCAATGGCGGCATCCACGGCGGCTTACTGCTGGCGGAAGTCGAGGATGTTGCCGTAGGGCTTGGTGCCGTTGAGCACGCGGTTGGTTCGGGAGAAGGCCTGGATCAAACCGTGGTGCTTGAGATTCTTGTCGACGTAGAGCGTGTTCAAGTATTTGGAATCGAAGCCAGTAAGAAGCATGTCCACGACGATGGTGATGTCGATCTTCTGCGCGGCAGGGAAGTCAGCATTAGGCCACTGCTGATCCTTGATTCGCTTTTGCACATCCTGGTAGTAGAGATCGAACTCGGTGATGCGATGATTGGTGCTGTAGCGGGCGTTGTAATCGGCGAGGATGGCCTTGAGGGCGTCCTTCTTCTTTTCCGGCTCCACTTCGTTATCGGCCTGCTCCTGCGGCAGGTCTTCCTGAATCTGCCGCACATCGGGATCGCCTTCGGCAGGCGGGGAGAAGACGCAGGCGATGTTCAGCGGTTTGTAGTCGGCGTCGGCGGCCTGTTTCTCCGCCTGCATGGTCTTGAACAGCGCGTGGTATTCGATGGCGTCGTTGATGGACGCGGTGGCGAGCAGGGCGTTGAAGCGGCGTCCGCCGGTGGCGGCGTCGTGCTTGGCGAGGATGGCCTCGATGACGGCGCGTTTGGGCACAGTGGCAGGAGCTTCCAGCTCCTTATTTGATGGGGAGGAGGAGCTGGAAGCTCCTGCCACTTTGAAGTAATCGATATGGAAGCGGAGGACGTTCTTGTCCTCGATGGCGTGGGTGATGGTGTAGGCGTGAAGCTGTTTCTGGAAGAGTTCCTCGGTGGTCTTCATGGAGGCCTGCTCGTTCTCGATCTTCACCTTGCTGGCATTTTCCTCAAAAATAGGCGTGCCGGTGAAGCCGAAGAGCTGGGCCTTGGGGAAGAACTCTTTGATGGCCCGGTGGTTCTCGCCGAACTGCGAGCGATGGCACTCGTCGAAGATGAAGACGATGCGCTGGAATTTCAGCGCTGCAAGCTGCTCCTTGTAGGTGGGCTGGCCGTTCTTGGTGCGCTGTTTGTTGCGCTTGCTGTTTTCATCCAGTGCGAGGCCGAGCTTTTGGATGGTGGTGACAATGACTTTGTCCGCGTAGTCATCCGAGAGCAGACGGCGGACGAGGGCGGCGGTGTTGGTGTTTTCCTCGACGCAGCCTTCCTGAAATCGGTTGAACTCCTCGC
The DNA here is from genome assembly GCA_043758445.1 of Akkermansiaceae bacterium. Classification (GTDB taxonomy): domain Bacteria; phylum Verrucomicrobiota; class Verrucomicrobiia; order Verrucomicrobiales; family Akkermansiaceae; genus Luteolibacter. The sequence goes on from JAYVNM010000062.1 coordinate 1,339, forward strand.
GGGTCTGGCGGTCGAGATCCTTGCGATCCACGACGAAGAGGCATTTGTGAATGTCGGGATTGTCCTTGAGCAGGGTGGAGGCCTTGAAGGAGGTGAGGGTCTTGCCGCTGCCGGTGGTGCTCCAGATGTAGCCGTTGCCGCAGTCTTGGTGGATGCAGTCCACGATGCTTTTCACCTGATAGACCTGATACGGGCGCATCATCAGGAGCTTCTGCTCGCTGGCAATGAGCACCATGTAGCGGCTGATGGTGGTGCCCAGCGTGCATTTTACCAGGAAGTTCGCGGCGAAATCTTCGAGGTGGGTGATCTTCTTGTTCGCCTCATCGGCAAACTGATAGATTGGCAGAAAGCGCTCGTCGGCGTTGAACGCGAAGTGGCGGGCGTTGTTGTTAGCGAAGTAGAAAGTGCTGACGTGGTTGCTGACGATGAAGAGCTGGAGGAAGCAGAGGAGTGTCTTGGTGTAGCCGTTGCCGGGATCGTTCTTGTATTCGACGATCTGCTCCATGGCGCGGCGCGGGCTGATGCCGAGGGTTTTCAGCTCAATCTGCACGCAGGGCACGCCGTTGATGAGGATGAGAACGTCGTAGCGGTGGTGGCTATTATCCGTGTTGATGCGGAGCTGGTTGATGACCTCGAAGGTGTTTTTGCACCAGTCCTTGATGTTGACGAGGGTGTAGTTCAGTGGTGTGCCGTCGTCGCGGGTGAAGCTGTTCATCGCCCGGAGGGTCTTGGCGGCGGCGAAGACATCCGGGGTGATGATTTCATCCATGAGCCGGGCGAACTCCGAATCAGTAAGGTGGACACGGTTCAGAGCTTCGAATTTTTCACGGAAGTTTTTTTCCAATGAGGCGCGGTCGCTGATATCCGGGCGATACTCGTATTTGAGTTTTTGCAGCGTGCCGATGAATCCGTATTCGATGTGGTCCTCCCGGACGACAGAGCCGGAGAACTCAATTCTGTAGTGATCAGTAACCTTTGGAGGGATCATTATTTGCGGAATGCGTTGCGTTTGGCGGGCACAGGGGTTTCTAAAGGGATTTCTAGCGGGACATTGAGAGGCGAACAAGCAGGGAATGCCGGGGGAGCGATGGAAGCCGCTGCGCGTTTCCGTGGTGGCGTGCCTTTCGTTGCTGTGCTTTTCTCTTTTCGTCCATGGAACCCACGGCAGATTTCACCACCATCGAGTCGATCTTCGTCCGGCACCGCAATGTGCTTCTGCTGCGCGGGCAGTTCACGCCGATTTACACGGACTATTACCTGCATCTCATGCAGCACGACGTCCACCCGGCGGGGGACTTGGACCAGATGCTCAAGGACACGCTCGCCATGCTGACGCTGCATCTGGTCGCGCGGCCGTGGGCCGAAACGATTGCCTGGACCGCGAACCTCCGGGCTCCACGCATCAACCTCTTCGTCACCGGCAGCTCATTCGACCAAGCGATCACCGGTAGGATTTTCACCGAGGACGTGCGCGAGCCAGACCGGAATTTTTTCTACGCTCAAACCACTACCGTTGAGGGCAACCAGCCCCGTCTTTCCACTTTGGAAATCATCGGCAAGGACCCCGTCGCTTGGGTCTCGCAATATTACGATCAGTCCGAACAACGGCCCGCCCGTGCCTTCCGGTTAGAGGATGAAAATTTCGCCCTCGTCGCCGCGCAACCGGATTGCGATCTCAAATGGCTGGAGTCGCTCGATGAAACGGCGGTGGCGAAAATTTCCGAGACCGAGGAAACGACCTTGCTAGAAACCCGCCAATTCCGCTTCCATTGCGGCTGCACCCTCGACCGGATCCTGCCCATCCTCGGCGGCTGGAAAGACCGCCTCGACGATCTCTTCGGCGACGCCAATTCCATCAATATCCAGTGCCCGCGCTGTGCCGCGAAATACAACATCACCCGCGACATGATTTGATTCGCTTGCCCTGCAAGCTGTTCGGGTGATTGAATCCACCCATGTCATCCTCGCCCGGCGGCTTCATCCAGATTTGAATCCATCACAGTCGCCTGCCGCTGCCGAGCTCTGGCACTGTGTCACCCCCGCTTACGAAGCCCAGGATCTCGCTGCCACAGCGGTGCAACAGGCGGAACTCGATTCCCGCATCGCCACTGCGGAATCCCTGCGCGACGAACGCAAGCAGTGGCTCAACCAGCTTCTCGACCACTGACACATGACACATGAGCCACTTCGCCCTCACCCCCATCGAGCAGCATCAGCTCGCCTTACTCCACGCCCACTTGCAGGCTGGCGGTGGATTGATCGCGCCATTCGCTAAGGAAGTTTTTCTCATCGAAACCCACGTCGCCGGCACCTCGCATGTCCCCATCCGTGAAATCGAAGCCAACCTCGCCACCGGAACCGTTCTCATCGGAATGCAAAATTCTTCCGGGATCTGGTTCCCAGGGCGATGCCCTAGGCTATCGAATGTCGCCCCGTTGGGGCTGAAGATCTGGTTCGATTGTTACGTGCCCTCCACCAGCTTGATCTAATCTTCTGTTAGTCCGTAGAGGTCATAAACGAGGCGGTCGATCTGGCTGTCCGTGGCGGAAATCTGGCGGTCCAGCGCGGTTTGCTCGTGCGGGGTTTTCGAAGCCGCTCGCTGCCGGTGCAGGTCCTGCATCTTTTCCACCAAAGCGACGATGCGGTCGTGGACAGCGATGTCGGATTTGTTGGCGGGGACGATGACGCGGGACATGATCGTTTGATCCGGTTGCCATCGCTTTCGCCGCCTGCTACCATCGCGCCATGACCGCAGTGAAACAGCCGGATTTCATCACCATCGAAGATTACCTCACAGGGGAGGAAGTTAGCGACGTGAAGCATGAATACCTGGGCGGCACCGTCCATGCGATGGCTGGTGCCTCGAACCGGCACAACACGATCGCCGTGAATAGTCTGGCCTCTCTCCACGGCCAGCTTCGCGGAAAATCCTGCCAGCCCTTCAACAGCGACACCAAAGTCCGCATCGAGTTTCCAGACCACACCCGCCTTTATTATCCCGATGCCATGGTTGTCTGTGATTCCAGATCAGGCACCGATCATTTCCAGGACCGCCCGGTCGTCATCATCGAGATCCTCAGCGACTCCACCCGCCGCGCGGATCTGGGAGAAAAGCGCGACGCCTATTTGACCATTTCATCACTGAAGGTTTTACTATTCGTCGAGTCCGAGTCGCCATCGGTCCTTGCGTATCGCCGCAAGCCAGAGGGAGGATTTGCCGCAGAGCAATATTCAGGTCTCGATACCGTCATTCCACTTGCGGAAATCGAAGCTTCACTGCCACTTGCGGATCTCTACGAACGCGTGGAACTGAACGCCTGAGTTTCCATGCAGCGATTCCACCACAGGCAATTCGCCGATGTAAACGCATTGGTCGCGCTTAAAAAATCGCACCGCATCGCCGTCTGCATTCCCACGCTCAACGAGGCGGACACCATCGGCCCCATCGTTTCCACCATTCATGAATATCTTGTTAGAAATGCCGGACTCGTCGATGAAATCCTCGTCATCGACTCCGGCTCCACGGACGCCACCCGTGAGATCGCAAGCGCGGCAGGGGCTGCGGTTTTTCTGTCCGCAGACATCCAGCCCGAACTGGGGAGCCATCTCGGCAAGGGCGAAAATCTCTGGAAAGCCCTCCACGCCACCACCAGCGATCTCATGTGCTACATCGACGGTGACATCACCAATTTCCACCCCGGATTCATCACCGGATTGCTCGGACCGCTGCTCACGGACCCCGGCATCGACTACGTGAAAGCCTACTATGACCGCCCCCTGGCCTATGGCGATGAGTTCCAAACGACCGGCGGTGGCCGCGTTTCGGAAATCCTGATCCGCCCGCTCATTTCCCTGTTCTATCCCGAACTCACCGGGATCCTGCAACCCCTCTCCGGCGAGTATGCCGCCCGCCGCAGCACCTTGGAAGGTCTCGCTTTTCCCATCGGCTACGGGGTGGAAATCGCCCACCTCATCGACCTCGGCCGCGCCGGAAAAATCCCGAACATCGCCCAGACCGACCTCGTGACGCGCGTCCACCGCAACCGCGCCGACGACGAACTCGGCAGCATGGCATTCGCCCTGCTAAAGGTCGTCATCCGCCGCCTTGAACGGGACGGAAAAATCTCGCTCGCCAAACCTCTTCCCGATCTCTATCAGTCATGGATGGCTGACGGGGATGCACTCCACCTATTTGCCAAAAGCATCCCCGAACCCGAGCGCCCGCCCATCACGCCATTTCCAGCCACAGGATGACAGCCCCACACCGGCCAAACCCCAGGGAACCGATCACGACCTTCCAGATCTTCATGGTCGTGCTTTCGATCTACGTCCTGATCGCGCTATTCGTGGACTCGATGTTTGCGCTCTCGCCGGAGATGGACGGGCTTATCAACACACTCGACTTCTTCGTCTGCATGATCTTCATGGGCGACTTTTTCTACCGCCTCTATCACGCGCCTTCGAAGCTCACATTCCTCCGCTGGGGCTGGATCGACTTCATTTCCAGCATCCCCATGCTCAGCATGTTCCGCGGCGGCAACATGTTCCGGATCATCCGGATCCTGCGTATTCTCCGGGCCTTCCGTTCGGTGAAAATCTTGGTCAAATATCTGCTCCGGAACCGCACGCACAACACCTTCGTCACCGTCGCCGCCATTTCCTGCATGTTGGCGATGGGAGCGTCCATGGCCATTCTCAACCTAGAAAAAGAGAGTCCAGACCGCAACATCAAGACCCCTTCCGATGCGCTCTGGTGGTCGGTCGTCACCATCACCACCGTCGGCTATGGCGACCGGTTCCCGGTCACGGATGGTGGCCGCATCGTCGCCGCAGTCCTCATGATTGCTGGCGTCGGACTGTTCGGCACCTTCACCGGTTTTGTCGCCAGCATGTTCGTGGAGCCAGACATCAAGCGTGAGGAAAATGAGGTCCAGGCCTTGGGCCGACAAATCCGGGGACTCCGCAAGGAATTGAAATCCCTCGATACGAAGATCACCCGCAGCACCACCACCATGAACCAGATGCGGAAACAAATCCTCCAAAGGAGGCACCAACGTCACTCAGATGCCCAAGAGCCCCCGGAAACCCCGGAGGCATGATCCAGATTCCGGTCTTGTAAGCACCTGCGCGGAACGTCTGAAAGTAGCCTCACTAGGGCTCGAACCTAGAATAACAGAATCAAAATCTGCGGTGTTACCATTACACTATGAGGCTTTTCTGCCTGTGGCGGGCGGAAGCTAACCCGGCTTCAGCGGCTTTGGCAACAGGGAAAATCATTCCCGGAAAAATCCATCCGCCCCGCGCTCACGTAAAATAGGTGTCCTCGTGCGCATACGGCGGCGCACCGCAACAGAGGAATGTCAACGGCTCGATGGCACAGATCACAAACCCCGCCTGCTATGTAGCGGGCTGGGTTGACAGACCCGCAAGCACCATCCATGGTGCCGTCCGTTTCCCGCTTTCGCCCATTACCCATGATATTTAAAAGTCTCTGTCGCCACGCCGGTATCGGCGCGAATTCGTATCTACTCAAAACCAAGTCCGCCAAGGTCGTGCTGGACGCCGGAATGCACCCGAAACACGAGGGTTCGGAGGCGATCCCACACTATGAATATCTCGAACCCGGCTCGGCAGACTCGATCATCATCACCCACTCGCATCTCGACCATGTGGGAACGCTGCCGGTTTTCCTTCAGGATCAGCGCCAGGCCAAGGTTTTCCTCTCGCCGGAAACTGCGGAACTCGCCACCGCCATGCTGCATAACTCGGTGAACGTCATGCAGTCGAAACGCATCGAGCACGGCATCGCCGAGTATCCGCTATTCGAGCATCGCGAGCTGGATGAGATCGAGGAGTCCTTTGAAACCCGCGAGATCGAGCGGCCATTCGACCTCGATCCAAAGGGAACGGTCCGTGGCACCTTCCACGACGCCGGGCATATTCTCGGCTCCGTGGGCGTGACCATAGAGGCGGAGGGAAAAAAGATTTTCTACACCGGCGATGTGAATTTCGAGCACAGCACGCTCCAGAAGGGGGCCTTATTTCCCGAAGGAAAAGTGGATGCCCTGATCGTGGAGACGACCCGCGGCGAACAGGCCCGCGATCCTAAATACGACCGGACGACCGAGGAGGACGAGTTCGCCGCAGCCATCAAGGGCGTCCTCGAGCGCAAGGGCTCGGTGCTGATCCCGGTGTTCGCGATGGGGAAAACCCAGGAGGTGTTAGGCATGATCCACCGCTTCAAAAAGCAAGGCCTGATTCCCAAGCACACTCCGGTTTACATCGGTGGCTTGAGCACCAAGATGACGCAGGTTTATGATCGATTCAGCACCACCTCGCGGCGGCATCTGCCGAATTTCCGCTTCCTCAAGGACATGGAATTGGAGGCCGGAAGCAAGAAACGCAAGGGGCCGATCCCCTTCCATCCCGGCTGCATCTACGCACTTTCCAGTGGCATGATGTCTGAGAAAACCGTGTCCAACAACTTCGCCCGCCAAGGAGTTTTGGAAAATGCCAAGCACGGCCTATTCTTCGTCGGCTACGCGGATCCCGAAACGCCTGGTGGAAAAATTCGCATCGCTAAACACGGCGACTCCATCGTGCTCGACCCTGCATTCCCGCCTGTCACACTCAACTGCGAGACGCGAATCTTCGATTTCAGCGGCCACTCCACTCGCGAGGCGATCCTCAATTTCATCCTCAAAGTCGCCCCGAAAAAAGCCTTCCTCGTCCACGGTGACGACGGTGCTGTCGATTGGTTCCGCCAGCAGATCAACCGCCGGATGCCCGCCACGGAAGTCATCATTCCGGAACCCGGCGTGGAATATGAAATCTAACATCTAAATAACCCGAATCTCTACCTCTTCCCCACACCATCATGATTGAAACCCTCTCCAAAGTCTTGCCCCAACTGGCCATCATCGCCGGCGTCTTCGCCATGCTCGGCTGGACCCTGCGTGGCCTCAAGCAGCAGCCCGCCACCACCGCCAAACCCTCGCCCACGCCCGACAAACAAGATCGCGCGAAAAACCTCGAAGCCGCCTTGGAAAAATCCAAAGCCGCCCTCAAGTCCCTCAAGTCCGAGTTGGAAAACCTTCAGTCCGCCTCCGTCCCCAAAGCCACCTACGACATCGCCACTGCCTCGCTAGAAACCACTCGCCAAGCACTCGATACCGAGACCAAACGCATTTCCACTCTTGAGACCGATCTCAGGAAATCCCAGGAAACCCTCAAGCACCTCAATGCCCGCGTCAATGACGCGGACAAGGCCCAGAAGGACCGCAGCTTCGCCCTTGAAAACGAACTCTCCAAAGCCCGCGAGCAGCTCGCCATTCTCCAGAATCGCCCGGACGACAGCGCCAACCTGTTAGTGGAAATCGAGCGCCTGCGCGAATCCGTCGCCGTTTCCTCCCGCTACGCCGGGGAAATGAGAAAACGCGAAGCCGCCGCTATCGAATCACTCGAAAAAAACCAAGCCCAGCTCGCCACGCAGAGCGATGCCCCCCTCCCCGCTACCGCCCCCAAAAAAATCGGCCCAGTCGGGGATTCTAACCGCATCGCCGCCGCCAAAGCAGAGGTGCTCCGCCTCGTTGAAATGAACCAGCAAAAAGCCGCAGACGCGGAGGCTGAAATTTCTAACACCGACGAAGCAACTCCACCGCCCGCGATGAAATCAGTCGCTGGAGAGTTGTTCGCGCTCGAGTGACTCTAAGCGAATCGACCGCCACGGAACCGGCGTCAGAAGATCAAGGATTGGGATTCCCGAATTGAAGGATATTCGATCTAGAAATTATCCCCTAGCCTGCCAGATTGCGGCGTGGATTTATTCTCGAAACCCCAGACATCCGAAGCAAAGGCGCTGTCGGTCACGCAGTTGCTGCGACGGATGAAAAATCTGTTGGAGGTCCAAATCGGCGAAACCTGGGTGGAGGGCGAAGTTTCTAACCTACGGAAACAGGGCAGCGGGCATTGGTATTTTTCGCTGAAAGATGAGGGAGCGCAGATCTCGTGCGCCATGTTCGGTGCGCGCAAACGTGAGGGTTCGGAGGCCTTGGAAGACGGCGCGAAAGTCAGGGTCTTCGCCGAGGCCAGCGTGTACGAAGCGCGGGGGCAGCTTCAGATTATCGTCCAAAAAGCCGAGCGTGCGGGGGCGGGTAACTTGCAGGCGAGGTTCGAGGCGCTGAAGCAAAAACTCTATGCCGATGGCTTGTTTGATGCGACGCGGAAAAAGCCGATCCCGCCATTTCCCCAAGTCATCGGCATCATCACCTCCGCCAGCGGGGCGGCATTGCAGGATATTCTCAATGTTCTAACACGTCGCGCGCCGTGGGTCCAGCCGGTGCTGTTTCCAGTGCGAGTGCAGGGCCGGGGCGCGGAGTTAGAAATCGCCCAAGCCATCGGGAAAATGGGCCGCCCGGAAGCTTTCGGCTACCCGCGTTGTGATGTCCTGATCGTCGGTCGTGGCGGTGGCTCGATCGAGGATTTGTGGAATTTCAACGAGGAGATCGTCGCGCGGGCCATCGCCGCGTGTCCGATTCCCATCATTTCCGCCGTCGGCCATGAGATCGACTTCACCATCGCGGACTTCGTCGCCGATCTGCGGGCACCCACACCGAGCGCGGCCGCCGAGCTAGCAGTGGCCGATGGCGCGGAGTTGTTAGCGCGACTCTCGCAAATCCGTCGGCGGATGTCGCGGGTAGTCACTGAGCGCCTGACCCGAGCCCGACTGGCGGTGGATGCACTCCGGCGTGGTGCCCTGCAACGCGATGGCGAGAAGCTATTGCGCGAGTCGGTCATGCGGCTGGACTCGGCACGCGGTCAGCTTGCCCAGGCCACTCGTGCGTCGCTCGAAGCATTCACATCGCGACTCAATGATGCCCGCTCCCGGCACAAGACGAGTCATCCGGCGCGTGAATTGGAGCGACGGATGGACACCACGGCCAGCATCCGCCAACGCCTCGATCGAGCCGCCAACGATACCCTGAACAAACGCACCGAGCGACTCGACCGACTCCGCGGACTGCTTCGCACACTGGGGCCGGTGTCTGCATTTCAACGCGGATTTTCCATCGCCCTTGCGGCAAATGGCAAGATCCTCACCTCCTCTAACACCTTGAAGCCGGGCGAACTCATGCGGACGAAGTTTGCTGATGGAGAAACGCTGAGTGTCGTCGAGAAATATGACTCCGCAGTGAATGCCGAGGAAAAATCGGAACAAAGTCCTCTAGATACAATTAAAAGTTAGAGAGCCTGCCTTAAGTAATCAATAGCCTCTCGCAGATCCTCCGTGGTCACCGTATTGATGACCTTCGCACTGCCCAGCGCGTCGAGCACCACAAACCGAATCGCCCCGGCGGAAAACTTTTTGTCGCGTGCAAGCTTCTCCATCACTCCAGCAGTCGTAATGTTAGATGTTAGGATGAGTGGCAGGTGAAATTTTCCCAAGACCCCGAGCACCTTTGCGCTGTCAGCCGGTGACAGTCCGGCGTGACGTTCTGATAGAAATAAAGCGGCGCGGATGCCCAGCGCAATCGCCTCACCATGCAGCAACTCACCATACGGCACCGCCGCCTCGATGCCATGGCCGATGGTGTGGCCGAAGTTCAACAGGGCGCGCACATCCCGCGTCTCGTGTTCGTCAGCCTCCACAAGGCGGGCCTTGATGGCGATGTTACGGGCGATCAACTCCGCCGGCACCTCGCGGCTTGCGGGATTGAGGGCAGCCAATGCGTCCAGCATTTCCGCATCGCGGATGGCGGCGTGCTTGATCGCCTCTGCGAAGCCTTCGTGGAACTCGCGATCGGGCAGCGTCCGCAGGGTTTCCGGGTCCACGATCACCAAGCGCGGCTGATGGAATGCACCTAACAAATTTTTCCCCTCGCCCACATTCACCCCGGTCTTGCCCCCCACCGAAGAATCCACCTGTGCCACGATCGTTGTCGGGATCTGCACGAAGGGAATCCCCCGATAGAAAATTGCGGCGACGAAGCCCGCCAGATCGCCCACCACGCCGCCGCCTAGCGCCACGACCAGAGATTTCCGATCATGTCCGGCGCGGATCATTTCCCGGCAAATCGCTTCGGCGTGGCCCATGGATTTCGACGCCTCGCCTGCCGCCACCGTGTGCAGCGTTGGGCGAAAACCCGCCGCTTCGAGCGATGCCAGCAACGGACCAGAATAAAATCCCGCCACCGTCGTATCGCTAACAATCGCCGCCCGCAAGCCCGAGATGCCGGACTTTTTCAACAAATCACCCACTGCGGAGAGCTGACCCGGTGCGACTAACACATCGTAGGAGCGTTCGGCAAGATCAACATGGACGGAAGGCATGGCGGCAGCATGAAACAAGCGTCGCGCATGTCCAGATCATCTCCCGCACTTGCTCTGAGCCCTCACCTTCACTAAGCTCCAAAAATCTTGTCCACTCACACCCAACTTGCCGTCATCGGCGGCGGCCCGGCGGGACTTCGCGCGGCGGAGGTGGCCGCCAGCGCCGGACTCCAAGTCACGCTCTATGATGGCAAGCCGTCGGTCGGGCGAAAATTCCTCGTCGCGGGAAAAGGTGGACTCAACCTCACCCACAGCGAGCCGCTGGACCGCTTCGTCACCCGCTACTCCAGTCCTAACCAGCCGGCGGAAATTTGGGAAAATCTCATCAGCGCATTCGATCCCGCAGCCCTCCGCGCTTGGGCCGCCGATCTTGGTGTGCCCACTTTCCAAGCCAGCAGTGGCCGGATTTATCCCACCGCCCTCAAAGCCGCCCCCCTGCTCCGCCGCTGGATCGAGCGCCTGCGCGACCTCGGCGTCCGCTTCGAGATGAACCACCGCTGGTCCATGCTTGCACCTGGCCCACCCTATCAACTCGGTTTCTCTAACGGCATCACCGCGACTGCCGATGTCGTGATCTTCGCGCTCGGCGGCGGTTCCTGGGCCAAGACTGGTTCCGATGGCGAATGGACCTCGGTTTTCGAAAAACTCGGCATCGCGCTGAACCCGCTCGCCCCCGCCAACTGCGGCTGGGAACACGCGTGGTCGCCGGAAATTCTCGCCGCCGCCGAGGGCAAACCCTTGAAAAACCTCCACGTCCGTGCGGGCGACGTGGCCGCCATCGGCGAGCTGATGGTCACCCGCTACGGCCTCGAAGGCGGCGCAATCTATCAACTGGGATCCGCCCTCCGTGCGATGCCAGAACCCGCCATCGTCATCGACTTCAAGCCCACCTTCACCCACGCCCAGCTCGTCGCCAAACTGCAATCCGTCCGCCGCAATTTTCTAACAGCAGCCCGCAGTGCTTGGAAACTCAGCGGCCCCGCCCACGCCATCCTCGCCCGCCAGGATTTCCCCGATGCCGACACCCTCGCCCGTGCGGCGAAACACTGCGTCATCCCGCTCACCCAGCCCCGTCCGCTCGACGAAGCCATCTCCTCCGCCGGCGGCGTCTGTTGGCGCGAGACCGACGCCACACTCATGTTAGAAAAACTCCCCGGCATCTTCCTCGCCGGGGAAATGCTCGACTGGGAAGCCCCCACCGGCGGCTACCTCATGCAAGGCTGCTTCGCCACCGGCACCCGCGCTGCACAGTCGGCGGTGGCGTGGTTGGGGGATGATCCTGAGTGAGCATCACAGGACGGATTCAAGCTCGCTGAAATTAGAGGAAGTTCTTCGACGCTGCCGCGCTTGGCCAAGTAGGCAACGCCTACCAATTTATGCAACCCCCGCTATTCCCCCATCGCCAACCGGTAACGCGGATTTTTGGGGGTCGATTTCCTGCCTCCAGCCATCGTTGCCGCTGCGAGATCACGCACCCGCCGGTAAAGCTCCTGCGATTTTCTCCAGGCCCTCCAACATCCGCGCTTGCGGACAACCAAAGTTGAAGCGGAACCACCCCGGCCCGCCGAAGTAGTTACCGTCCGATAGAAATAGCCCGGCCTTTTTCTCGAAATACTGGGCGGGATTCTCGACGCCCAGCGCCCTGGCGTCGATCCAAGCGAGGTAGGTGGCTTCACCCGCATAGGTCTTCAGGCCGGGGCAGCGGGTGTTGATGAAATCCACCAGCGTATCGCGGTTGACGGTTAGATAAGCCAGCAATGCCTGCCGCCACGGCTCGCCATGGCGGTAAGCTGCCTCGGCGGCGTAGTAGGAGAGCGCGTTGATCTCAGACAAAGTATGGCCACGGGCGGCAGTGAATTTCCGACGCAGCGAGTCATCCGGGATGACGGCGAAGGCATAACCCAGCCCGGCGATGTTCCAGGTCTTGCTGGGCGAGAGCAGGGTGATGCAGCGCTGCGCGAGGTGCTCCGGTAGTTTCAGCGCGGAAAAATGCGGGGTGGCGGATTCGTCGAAAATGAGGTCGCAGTGGATCTCATCCGAAACTAACACCAGCTCATGAGCCGCGCAAAATTCGGCAAGTTTCACAATCTCATCTTGACTGAACACCCGGCCTAACGGGTTCTGCGGATTGCATAGAAAGAATACCTTGGTGCGCGGGGTGACGGCGTTTTCCAGCGCCGCCCAATCGAAGGACCAGCGCCCATCGACCCATGCGTGATCCACAGCGATCAAGTCGGCATGGGCATCGTGATGCGTCCCGATGAAGGGTGGGTAAACCGGCGTGCAGGTCATCACCGCGTCGCCCTGTTTGCAATAGGCTCGTGCCGCTAGTGAGAGCGCCGGGACGAGACCACCGAGATGGACGATTTGATCTAACGGCACAGTCGCGCCGCGGCGCTCTTGCAGGTAGTTGATCACCGCCGCATTGAGTCCTTCATGCGCCTGCGCGTAGCCGAAAACCCCATGCTCTACTCGCCGATGGAGAGCCGCCAGAATCGGCGGGGCCGAGGTGAAATCCATGTCCGCGACCCAGAACGGATCGAGCTCAGGCCGACGGTCATACTTGATGCCGCCGGTCCCACGCCGGGGAATTATCGTGTCGAAATCGAAATTCATGGGGCGCACTGTTCGCTGCTGGAATGGAAGTATCAAGCCCGACCTTGATTGCTAATTTGATCGCACAACAACGCCGCAGGAGCGGAGTTTATCCGGAAACCCGCGTTCCCCATGAATCGTTCCGCTATTTTCCTCGCGTCCACCTTGTTCACGACCTCAGCCATCCTGCTCGCGGCACCGCCCGGCAAGAAGCTCAAGCATCACCTGGGCCTTCCCGCCGACGCGCTGGCCCCGCCGGAAAATTCCCCGGCTATCGTCGGATCTTGGCACACGTGGACCGCCTCAAACGGGGGCCAACTGGAAGCGAAATTCAAGGCCCTCAGATGGCGTTGTAGAGACAGCGCTCATAGTAATCCATGTATCGCGGTTCACCTGTCTGATAGAAGAGACTGTGCGTCACCTTCAGCAGATTGTAGCTAACACAAGTCTCCTGTGCCATGCGCGATTGGGAACCCGCAAGCCGGTGCAGACTCGGCATTCCCTCGTGCACACTTGTCCCACCCGTGGCCCATCGTCATCGCGGCCGGGGTAAATGAAATCAATAATCGCATTTCAATACAATGACCGGTGACCCGTCACTGGACATAACTATTTTACCGTATTTATTCCGGCGTTTCATTTGCGCTTTGAGAGTGGACCAGACGAGGGTGGGCGGCGATGCTCGGGGCATGAGCAAGGGCTGGATGCGGATGGTGGCGGTAGTGGCGAGTGGCTTGCTGGTGGCAGGAGCGTATCCGCCGGTAGATTTCCCGGTGCTGATCTGGCTCGGGCTGGTGCCGCTGTTGCTGGTGCTGGGTGAGGTGGAGGGAAAACGGGCCGGTTGGAAGGGGTTTTGGTTAGGGTATCTGGCAGGGGTGGCGAGCGGACTGATCCAATGCAACTGGGTGGCCTCGGTGTCGTGGCTGGGGGCGATCTTGCTGCCGCTGTATCTGGCGGTTTACTGGGGATTGTTCGGGGCGTTTGCGACGACGCTGGGGCGGGCGGAGAAAAATGCCGGGGCGGGCCGGGTGCTGACGGTGGCGTTTTGCCAAGCGGCAGCGTGGGCAGGCTTGGAACTGGCGCGGGGGTGGGTGATCACGGGCATCAGTTGGAACAGTCTGGGGATGGCCTTGGCGGAAAATCAGGTGATGGCGCAGGGGGCGGATTTGTTCGGCGTGACGGGCTTGTCGCTGCTGTTGGTTTTCGTGCAGGCGGTGGTGGCGGCGGCGGGATGGCGGTTTTTCCAAGGGAAATCCGTTGGCTGGCGGGAGCTGGGAGTGGCGGGGGCGGTGGTGATTTCCCTGGTGGGTTATGGAAAATGGCGGATCGGCATCGAGGCGGGGCTGGAAGCGATCCGAGTGAAGGCGCTGCTGGTGCAGATCAATATCCCGCAGGATGCCGGGCGGGTGCAATGGACGGATTTGGAGGTGCATCAAGCGTATGAGGAGGAGACGCTGCAAGGGCTGGCGCGGCTGAAAGGGCCGGATGGGCAAATTTCCTCACGCTGGCCCGACTGGGTGATGTGGCCGGAATGTGCGCTGACGGGGCGGATTCTACGGGCGGAGGATGGCGATTGGGGGACCTGGGAGATCAATTGGCAAACGATCCACCGGGTGCGGGAGGCGGGGCCATTTTCGCTGATCTATGGAGTGAACGAACTGGAGGCGGAAAGGTCGGGGACCGAACTGGTGATGAAGCTGCACGGGCGGGCCTACAATTCGCTGGCGGTGATGTCGCCGGAGGATGGCTTAGAGACGTATCGGAAGCGGCATCTGGTGATATTCGGGGAGACGATTCCGTTTGTGGACTCGCTACCGTTTTTGAAGAAGATCTACGAGCAGCAGGCGGGGGCGGAATATGGTGGCTCGTTCACGCCGGGCGATTCGTTGGAGCCACTGCCGATTCCGGTGGGGAAGACGGTGGTGGGGGGGATTCCGACCGTGTGCTTTGAGGATTCGGTGGCGCGGTTGACGCGGAAATTTGTCCGTCCGGGGCCGCAGATCATCCTCAATGTGACCAACGACGGCTGGTTCAAGGAGTCGGCGGCCGCGGCCCAGCATTTCGCGGCGGCGAGGTTTCGGGCCATCGAGCTGCGGCGGCCAATGCTGCGTTGTGCGAACAGCGGAGTAAGTGCGGCGATTGATTCGGCGGGCTCCACCGCTCACCCAGACAGCGGAGCGCGGCAGGTGCTGGAGGATGCGCAGGGCAGCCATTTCACGCGCGGGTCCTTGTTGGTGGAACTCAAGGTGCCGCTGCAACCGAGTTTTTCGCTGTTCGCAGTGATCGGGGATTGGGGCGCACTGGGCATCGCGGCAGCGGGGGTGATTTGGGGGATTCTGACGCGGCGGCGGGTGATCGATATCAACGCCGGAGCGGCTAGTGGCGAGTTTACCGCAGCCCCTTAGATCCCGTCATTGTGGATGGCAGTTATCCCGCACAGGAGGCAGCCACCACATTTTTACTCACGCCCGCCCATCCGAAAACCTATCGCGTAGGTGGGTAACAGTTTAGCTGATTTCGGCTTCTTTCGTTCCGTCCGTTCAAAGATATTTTGAATTCCGCTGTATTTTAGACTCAAAATGGAAAACCAACCCGGTAGTTAAATGTCACGCTATCGAGAAGCCCCGGATGGTTTTGTCTGCCCTTGGCGTGACCGCTGTCCTCACTTGGAACAGCAATCGACTACGAGGAGCACCCGTGGGCCATCCTCCCTGGTCGCGACCGGTTCCCGATCACATCGACCGGACCGTGGAAGTTGCGGATCCTT
>JAYVNM010000063.1:0-17028 GCA_043758445.1 Akkermansiaceae bacterium
CTCAAGGAAGGCTTCCATGGACTCGGGGTTGGTGACGAAGTAAGGGCTGAGGTAGCCTTTATCGAACTGCATACCTTCGACGACTTCGAGGGTGGTTTCGATGCCCTTGGCTTCTTCAACCGTGATCGTTCCGTCCTTGCCGACCTTGTCCATGGCTTCGGCGATGATGCCGCCGATTTCCGCATCCGAGTTGGCGGAAATGGCAGCGACTTGGGCGATTTCCTTGGCGTCGGAGACGGGCTTGGAAAGAACCTTGAGTTGGGCGACGATTGCTTCAGTGGCCTTCATGATGCCGCGTTGCAGCGAGATCGGGTTGGCACCGGCGGTGACGTTGCGGAGGCCTTCTTTGTAGATGGCTTCGGCAAGTACGGTAGCTGTCGTAGTTCCGTCACCCGCGATGTCGGAAGTGCGGCTGGAAACCTCGCGGATCAGTTGGGCACCCATGTTTTCATAGGGGCACTCAAGTTCGATTTCCTTAGCAACCGAAACACCGTCCTTGGTGATGGTTGGGGAACCGAATTTCTTGTCGAGGATGACATTGCGTCCGGCAGGTCCGAGGGTTGCTTTGACAGCGCGGGCGAGTTTTTCCACACCGCGCAAGAGGGCTTGGCGTGCGGCTTCGTCGAATTGGAGTTGTTTGGCCATAATATTAAAAAAGTTTGCTAGTTTTCAGTGTTCAGTTTTCAGAGATAAATCAGCCGACGATGCCGAGGATGTCGGATTCGTTGATGATGAGGACTTCTTGGCCGTCGAGTTTGACTTCGGTGCCGCCGTATTTGGAGATGAGCACTTTGTCGCCGACCTTGACCGTGAAGTCGATGAGCACGCCCTTGTCGTCCTTGCCGCCTGTGCCGAGGCTGAGGACTTCAGCTTCTTGTGGCTTTTCCTTGGCGGTGTCTGGAACGATGATGCCGCCAGCGCTGATTGCTTCAGCTTCGAGGCGTTTGACGAGGACGCGTTGTCCGAGTGGTTTGATGTTAGCCATGTTGTTTGTGTTTTGGTTTGTGTTTGGTTGGTGTGAGAAGCCACGCCGCGGGAGCGGAGTGGAAAGTTTTCAGTGTTCAGTTTTCAGGAAAGAGGGATCAAGAGCTTCGAGCCATTGGTCGAGTTCTTGTTCGAGTTGGGTGGTGAGGAAAGTTTGCCAAGTTTGGAACTCGCCGGAGTCGGCGGCTTCGAGGGCACGGTAGTAGTCTTGGCGGAGGTCGGGGGAAATGGAAATCGGCGGGTAGCCTGCGGCGAGGAGGATGAAATTCATCGCGAGGCGGGCGGCGCGGCCATTGCCATCGGCGAAGGGGTGGATGTGGGCGATGCCGTGGTGGAGCTGAGCGGCGCGTTCGACGGGATCGGAGATGGTGGCGAGTCCGGCGAAGAGCTCGGCCATGAGATCCGGGACTTTGAGCGGATTCGGCGGAATGAAATTGGCTCCGGCGATCCGCACGGTGGAGTTGCGGTAGCTACCTGCGAAACTGTCTTCCACGCGGGTGAGAACGATGCGGTGGAGATCGAGGAGATGGTTTTCGGTGAGGGAAGCATTGGGTTGCGCGAGTTCCTTCACGCGCTCCCATGCCTGCATGAGATTCACTGCTTCCATGTGATCCTTGAGCGGCTTGCCGGAAACGGTGACGCCTTTGGAAAGGACGATCTCCGTTTCGCGGAGCGTGAGGGAATTGCCCTCGAGGGAGTTGGACTCATACACCATCCGCACATCCCACGCTGCTGCAAGGCTGGCAACCGACTCTGGCGAGAGCGGGCGCAGCGCGGCGAGGCGTTGGTGTTTGGTGGCGAGGGTGGTCATTGGATATTGCTTTTGCGGGGAAGTTTCTTTTCTTCGGAAGTCAGGCGGCGTTGGACTTTTTTGAGATCCTCGGCGGGTGGAAGTTCTTCGGGGACGATGTTCCTTTCGCCTAACAGGCTTCGGACATCCGTGTTGTTTTTGACGTGTTCGTCGGAGATGGTGCGCTCGGTGTCCAAGCCATCGCGGGTGATGCTGAAGGTGGTGATTTCGTTGGCGAAGTCCTTGGCCTTGATGGTGATGGTGGGAAGGAAATCGGCGAGCGGGCGATTGTCCGGCACACCGAGGCGGGTCTTCATGTCTTGGGTGGTTTTGCCACCGAAGAGTGCTTGATCGCCTTTGCTGCGGATGATGCCGAAGCTCTTTTCGTCGTCGAGCTTTTCAAAAATGAGGCTGGAGAGGAGCTTCTCGGATTCGGTGAGTTTCTTGCGGGCTTCGAGGCGTTCGACTTCGGCAAGGCGGAGTTCGATGAGCTCTTGTTTGCGGGTCTGGAGGGCGAAGTAAGTTTGGCAAAACGCGATCTCATCCTTCGCCGGATCGCCGTTCTGGGCGATGAGGTAGCAGGCGTAGCGGGTGAGCATGAAATCCTCGATTTCGCGCTGCCCACCTTTGCCGAGGGCGATCATTTTCCTGACCTCAGGAAAATGATCGGAAGCCTTATGGCCAGAGGTTT
Organism: Akkermansiaceae bacterium; assembly: GCA_043758445.1. Taxonomy (GTDB): domain Bacteria; phylum Verrucomicrobiota; class Verrucomicrobiia; order Verrucomicrobiales; family Akkermansiaceae; genus Luteolibacter. The sequence goes on from JAYVNM010000063.1 coordinate 2,466, forward strand.
CGCAGGCCGTCATGGCACTCTCGACGACTTTGCGGAAATTCTCCCATTTCGTGTAGCCGAGGACCACTTGGAGGTCACGCGCCAGCCAGAATTCGAGACCGGATTCAAACTCGACTTGCACGAGTTTTTCCAGTTGGGAAAGGAGTTGGGCGATGACGGATGGCTTCATGGGCGTGGGTTGGGGATCATTTTCCTGACCTCAGGAAAATGATCGGTTTGGCGGCGGGCAGAATGCCCGCGCCACGTGGCCTGGGCATTCTGCCCGGAGCCTGAAACTTGCAGCAAGGATCTGCCGTGGAGAGTGGTTCTTTTTGGGATCATTTTACTGATGTCGATAAAATGATCGGGGGATGCCACCATCCGCACATCCCACGCCGCCGCAAGGCTGGCAACCGACTCTGGGGAGAGCGGGCGCAGCGCGGCGAGGCGTTGGTGTTTGGTGGTGAAGAGAGGCATATAAATGGCAGGCCCAAGTGATCAGATAGGAATTTAATACTGGCTCCGACTAAGGCTTTTCGATGATTACAAGTATTGCAGCCGCCATCGAATCAGAATTGGTAGCTCCATTTGATGTGGAACACCCGAATGGAGAAGAGGATACGAATCGCCAGCCTAAATCAAGGTATCGTTGCAGCTCCGATCCATCTAGCTTGAGGTCATGGCAGTTATGATTACTATTTTGGATTATTATTGCCTTTTGCATTTTTTCTTTTTTCTTTCCAATTAAAACCCTTTGTAGGGCAGTTACTCTACTAGCACAACTTCGCGTCGCCGCGAATCCCGCAATCGAGCTTGAGGAGAGCTGGACTGAGTGACGAAGCGCTGCTGTTTGGTGGTGAAGATTTGCATCAAGATTTACGTCGAATGCCTCGGATCAAGTCATTGCGTTGTTCGTCGGTGGCCAAGGTTTTCAATAGGCTACAGTGTTTTTAGACGTTAAGATTGTCAGATAGTATTCCAATTTCTTTACCGTCAAGAAACTCCAGTTGATCAGCATCCCACTTCACATCCAATCCCATGAAAGAAACCAAGTTTTCACGTAAGGTTCCAGAAAAGAGGATGGAATCATTTTCCGTTTTGAGCTTAATTCCTAACATGTAACGATCATCTTGATCAAGAAGAGAAAGCGCTTTCTCTATTTCGCTAGTGATGCAGATAAACTTAGGCCCATCGTAGTGACCACAGTTCTTTCGATAAGCGGCTAGCGCGTCATTAACAATATCTATAATGTCATTTTTAGTCATGATTTTTAGCTGATCTCACGAAGGAGTCCTCAGGTTAAGAGTTCAATCATTGATCAATCCACGACTTCAGCATCGACGACTTTGCCTTTGGCTTGTTTCGGCTCTTTGGATTCGGATTCGGCGGCGGGTTCTATGTCGGGATCTTGTGATCCGGCACCGGCTTGTTGAGCGGCTTCGGCGAGGGCTTGGAGGGAACCTTCGAGGTCGCTGACGGACTTGTTGATGGTATCCACATCGTCGCTGCTGATCGCGTCTTTCACGGCTTGGATTTTGCCTTCGAGCATTTCCTTGAGTTCGGCGGGGGCCTTGTCGCCGAGTTCGGTGAGTTGTTTTTCGACGTTGAAGACGAGGTTGTCGGCCTTGTTATTGGCATCGACTTTTTCGACTCGCTTCTTGTCTTCCTCGGCGTGGGATTCAGCGTCGCGCTTGGCTTTTTCAATCTCGTCCTTGGAGAGGCCGGAGGAGCCTTGGATGGAGATTTTCTGTTCCTTGCCGGATTGTTTGTCCTTGGCGGAGACGTGGAGGATCCCGTTGGCGTCGATGTCGAAGGTGACTTCGATTTGTGGCTCACCACGGCGGGCGGGGGAGATGCCGTCGAGCTTGAAATTGCCGAGGCGTTTGTTATCGGCGAACATCTTGCGCTCGCCCTGACAGATTTGGATATCGACAGCGGGCTGGTTGTCGGCAGCGGTCGAGAAGATCTGCGATTTCTTGGCGGGGATGGTGGTGTTGCGCTCGATCATCGCGGTGGCGATGCCGCCCATCGTTTCGATAGAGAGAGTGAGCGGGCTGACGTCGAGGAGCAGCACGTCTTTGACATCGCCCCGCAGGACGCCGCCTTGGATCGCCGCGCCGATGGCGACGACTTCGTCTGGGTTGACGCCTTGGTGCGGGGTCTGGCCAGCGAGTTCGCGGGCGATTTCCACAACCTTCGGCATCCGGGTCATGCCGCCGACGAGGACTAGCTCGTCGATTTCCTTCGCAGTTAGGCCAGCTTCCTTGAGGCAATCGCGGACGGGCTTTTTGGTGCGCTCGAAGAGGGAGTCAGTGAGTTGCTCGAGCTTCGACCGGGTGAGGGTGAGTTGGATGTGCTTCGGGCCGGTGGCATCGGCCGTGACGAAGGGCAGGCTGATGTCGTAGGACTGGGTGGACGAGAGGGCGATCTTGGCTTTTTCCGCTTCTTCCTTGATGCGTTGAAGGGCGTCGGGTTGGCCGGAAAGGTCGATGCCTTGGTCTTTTTTGAACTCGCCGACGATCCACTGGATGAGCGCATTGTCCCAGTCGTCACCGCCGAGGGAGGTGTCGCCATCGGTGGCGAGGACTTCGAAAACGCCGTCGCCGATTTCGAGGACGGAGATGTCGAAGGTGCCGCCGCCGAGGTCATAGACGGCGATTTTTTCGTCGGACTTCTTATCGAGGCCGTAGGCGAGAGCGGCGGCGGTAGGCTCGTTGATGATGCGAAGCACTTCGAGGCCGGCGATTTCGCCCGCGGCTTTGGTGGCGTTGCGCTGGGAGTCGTTGAAATAGGCGGGAACCGTGATGACGGCTTGGGTGATTTTTTCACCGAGCTTGGCTTCGGCATCGGCCTTGAGCTTGCCGAGGACCATCGCGGCGATTTCCTGAGGCGAATAGGTTTTCTTTTCGCCGGCCACTTCCACTTGGATGTGGGCGTCGCCATTTGCGGCGGCGACGATGGTGTAGGGCATCCGTTTGTCGGCATCCTTGAGTTCCGAGAACTTGCGGCCAATCAGGCGCTTGGCGGAGAAAATCGTGTTTTGCGGGTTGGTGACCGCTTGGCGTTTGGCGGCTTGGCCGACGAGGCGTTCGCCATTTTTAGCAAAGGCGACGACTGATGGGGTAGTGCGAGCGCCTTCCGAGTTTTCCAACACGGTGGATTCGCCGCCTTCCATGACAGCCATACACGAGTTGGTGGTTCCGAGATCGATTCCGAGAATTTTGGACATTGGGGTTGGTTTCCTGTTAGTTTATGCCCGCAGGGGCGGTGATGATGGCGGGGCTTTCGCAGGGAATGTGCCAGATCAATCGTGCCTACACCTTAACGATTGACAGTGTGTGACTTAAAAAATTTCAAGGCTGCTGCGACTTGAAGATTTTATGAAAATCGCGACATTATGGCGCACTTCGCGCAGGACAAATTGACGCGGTGGACAAAATGCGCGCTTAGGAGCTGTCTGGGGAAAGATTTTTACCGCAAAGGCGCAGAGGTCGCAAAGGGACGCAGAGCTGGGCTTGTGTTTGTAGGGCAGAGAAGAGAATTTTTTATGAATCCTCATTTCACCCAACGAGTGGAGGGCAAGAAATTACGTAACTAAATAATTATCAGTTATTTGTTAGCATTCGTGCCCGTTCATTCGCAGTTTTTAAGATCAAAGATTAGGAAGAGGCGGACTGAAGATCCGCGCTCCGGCCTATGATGCAAAAAAGCCCCGACTTGCGCCGGGGCTTTGGGAATTGCTGGCTACGAACGCGCTGTAAAATCAGCGCACAGCGCGGTCTTCGGTGCCTTTTTGCGCGCGCTTGCGGACGTTGGCGTCGAGGATGCGCTTGCGGAGGCGGATGTTGAGCGGGGTGGCCTCGACGAGTTCGTCGGCGTCGATGTATTCGATGGCGCGCTCTAACGAGAAACGTAGGGCCGGGGTGAGCTTGGAAGTCTTGTCCTTGCCGGATGAGCGCATGTTGTCGAGGTGCTTCTCTTTCACTGGGTTGACCGGAAGATCGCCGACGCGGGGGTTTTCACCGACCAACATGCCGCCGTAAACTGCATCGCCGGGAGCGACGAAGAGGATGCCGCGGTCTTCGAGCGTTTGCAGCGAGAACGGGGTGGCGGTGCCGGCATCCATGGAAACGAGCGTGCCGGTGGTGCGGTTCTGGATGTCGCCGGCGTGCAAGGCGTATTCCTTGAAGAGGTGGGACATGATGCCGTGGCCGGAAGTCAGGTTGACCAACTCGGTTTCAAAACCGATCAGGCCGCGGGTGGGGATGGTCGCTTGGATAAACACGCGGCCAGATGCCTCGGTGTCCATGTGTTCCATCAGGCCCTTGCGGTTCATGAGGATTTTCAGGATGCCTTGGGTGTAGTCGCCGGGGGCTTCGACGTAGAGGGTTTCGAAGGGCTCTAGCAATTTCCCGTTGTCGTCGCGGCGATAGATCACAACCGGCCGGGAAACGAGGACCTCGAAGCCTTCGCGGCGCATTTGCTCGACAAGCACGGCGATCTGCATGGCCCCACGGGCGGAAACATTGAAGACGCCGGACATGTCGGTGTCCTCGACGTGAATCGAGATGTTCGTCTTTAACTCGCGCATCAAACGCTCGCGGATGGCACGGGAGGTGACGTGCTTGCCTTCCTTGCCGGCGAGCGGGCCGTCGTTGATAGAAAACTGCATTGAGACCGTCGGTGGGTCGATGGCGACGAAGGGCAGCGGCTCTTGTTCTGAGTTGCCAGCGATGGTTTCGCCGATGTCGATGTTTTCAATTCCGGCCGCGATGCCGACGATGCCACCCGCGCCGCAACCATCGGAGTCCGCCGTGGCGAGGCCGGAGTAAGTGAAGGTTTTCATCACCTTCGACTGGACCTTGGTGCCGTCTTGGCGGAGGAGGAAAATCGTGTCGCCCTTTTTCACGCTGCCGCCAAGGACCTTGCCGACCGCGACGCGGCCAACGTATTCGTCCCACTCGATGTTAGAAACGAGCATGAGGAACGGGGCCTCGGGATCGGCAACTGGCTCGGGGATGAACTCGATGATTTTACGCAGCAGCGGGATGCAATCCTTCCGCTCGTCATCCGGATGATTCATGAAATAGCCGTCGCGAGCAGAGCCATAGACGAAGGGCGCGTTGAATTGCTCGTCGTCGGCGTCGAGGTCGAGGAAGAGTTCGAGGACTTGGTCATGGACCTTGAGCGGAGTGGCGAGTGGGCGGTCGATCTTGTTGATGACGACGATCGGCTTGAGGCCTTCTTGCATGGCTTTCCGCAACACGAAGCGGGTTTGCGCCTGCGGGCCGCCGGACGCATCGACGACGAGGAGCACGCCATCGACCATTTTCATCACGCGTTCCACTTCCGCGCCGAAGTCGGCGTGGCCGGGAGTATCGACGATGTTGATCGTGTAGCCTTCCCAGAGGATGGCGGTATTTTTCGCCTTGATGGTGATGCCCTTTTCCCGTTCGAGATCCATGGAATCCATGGCGCGCTCGGTGGTGGCCTGGTTTTCACGGTAGGTGCCACCGGCTTGGAGGAGTTGGTCAACGAGGGTGGTTTTGCCATGGTCAACGTGAGCGATGATGGCGAGATTGCGAATTTTCAAAGACATGGCAGCGAGTGGATAAAGGACGGCCTCCGTGGGAAGGGGGCGGGGCTATGCACGGTTTTCCCCGTCATGGCAAGGCGGGATTTCGTGAAAAATAAGGTCGATCCTGAGAGTGGTCGCGTCAGCCTGATCCGCGCCTACAACTTGGGAGGTTCCTCGGGCTTTGTAAAATAGCACTTTATGGTGAGGATTAGCCCGGTCACTAATTTTTCCAAATGGTCTGGTATTGCCCACTGTGAAATACGGTGTCACGCTCGTGGCATTGGAGACGTTTTGGAAAAACGATCTGCCGGAGGGATTCGACCCGATGACGGCCAAGGAACTGCGGCAAAGCCTGCGGCGCGGCAGCTTCGTCTATCCGTTTTTGGCGATCCAGTTGTTTGCGGTGGTGGCGATGGCGGCGGAGTTCCAGATCGGCCATGCGTCCGAACACACGCAGTATGCGGGGGCGTTGAATTTCTGGCTGCTTGGGACTTCCGGGCCGTTCTGGATGGTGGTTTCCGCGATCTGTCTGCTGATCATGCCGATGGGTGGAATCATGCTGATGGGTCAGGAGCTGGAGGAGGGAAATCATGAGTTGCTGCTGCTCACGAAGCTGGATCGCTGGAAAGTCGTGAGCGGGAAATTTTTCACCCTGTGGGGATTGTGTGCGCTGACCTTTGTTTCCCTGCTGCCGTATGTGGTGGTGCGCTACATGGTGGGCGGGATCGAGTGGTGGCATGAAGCGGCGTGCGCGGCGACAATCCTAGGCGGCTCGGCGATGATCAGTGCGGGGGCCATCGGCGCATCCGCCTTCAAGCGGACCGGTGTGCGGCTTGCGGTGCTGGCGTTGTTTGTGCTCTCGATGCTCGCGGGCTGCGCGGCACCGTTGTTAGGAGCCGGAATGCAAACTGCCGGTTGTGGCTGGATCTATCATATCACGGCACTGGCGGCGGTGGTGGCATACACGCTGGCGGGTCTGGCCTTGGCTCGGTCGCGCTTGCGGCTGGCGGTTCTGGCTTACGAGGTGAATCCGAGCGGGATGATCTTGGGGTTGTTAGTATTCGCACCATTCGTCATCGGCTTGATCACGGCGGTGACCTTCGGCTGGGGCGGGGCCTTCGGCTTGATCGGGCTGGCGGTCATTGCCCTGCGAATGGACGTGACGCCGAGAGCGCCGAAATGGGTGCCACCGCCGCCGCCGAATGTGCCGCCCGCGCTGCCGCAGTGAGGAGAAGCGCCATGCCCCACCGAATTTCATTGGTTGAAAATCAGGCAATGGCGGCTGCCGCCCGGAGCTTTTCCCAATCCCCGGCGGAGATGCAGCAGGGATCGGCGGCGACCCAGTGTTGGGGGGAAATTTCCCGCAACGAGAGGTCCGCGCCGATGGTTTCCGCATAGCGCGGGTGGTTCATGCGGTGGCCGAAGGCGCTGCCCGCGGGTGGGTCGATGGGTGATGGGACGTCGCCCTCTAGCAGGATTTTTTCTCGCCGCTCCTTTGGATCATGTGAGGGGATTGCAGAGAGCAACGCTTGGGTGTAAGCGTGGCGCGGATTCTGGTAGATGGCATCCGCGCTGGCGAGCTCGACGATTTTTCCGAGATACATCACGGCCACCCGGTCGCTGACGTGTTTGACGACTGATAGATCGTGGGCGATGAACAGATAGGACAGGCCGAAATCTTGCTGGAGCTCGACGAGGAGATTGAGGATCTGGGATTGGACGGAAACATCGAGGGCGGAAACTGGTTCGTCGCAGATGATGAGCTTGGGCTTGAGGGCGAGGGCGCGGGCGATGCCAATACGCTGCCGCTGGCCGCCGGAGAACTCGAAGGAATAACGCTCGGCAGAACTGGCGGGGAGGCCGACGCGGTCGAGGAGTTCGTTCACCCACTGGATGCGCTGACCCCGGGTGCCGATGCCGTGGATGATATAGGGTTCCTCAATGATCGCCCGCACGCTCATGCGTGGGTCCAGCGATTCGGCGGGGTCTTGGAAAATCATCTGGATGTCGCGGCGCAGCGGGCGGAGCGAGCGTTGGCTGGCGCGGGTGATGTCGCTGCCATTGAAGAGGATGGTGCCGGAGGTGGGTCTGAGCAGGCGGACGAGCGCCTTGCCAAGGGTGGATTTGCCGCACCCGGATTCGCCGACGAGGCCGAGGGTTTCACCGGGCGCAATTTCTAACGAAACTCCATCCACGGCACGGACGGCACCGGTTTGGCGTAACAGCACGCCCGCACGAACCGGGAAGTGGACGCGGATGTCTTCGCAGATGAGGAGCGGCGGGGTCATAGGTGAAGAGGGAACATTGAACATCGAACGCTCAACATTAAACATCGAAGTAAAGAGAAGAGAATTAAGAGTTACTTGCGGCGTTTCTCGGCGGTGGCGATGCTGGTGACGAAATGTTCAATGTTCGATGTTCCCCGTGTTCGCCGTGCATTCTGGACAAATTTCCACCCAGTGTCCGGGTGACACTTCGGAGAATCTCGGCCGCTCACGCGTCACCGCAGCGGTGCGACCCATGCGCTGGCAAAAGCGACAGCCGTGTGACAGATCTGCGAGGGCAGCAACCATCCCAGGAATCGTGTTGAGGCGCGATTTCGACGGCATGTCGAGTGTGGGGATCGAGTGCAGCAGGCCCTTGGTGTAGGCGTGGAGGGGATTGGAAAAAAGTTCTTCGGCGCTCGCCTGCTCGACGACTCGCCCGGCGTACATGACCACGACTTCATCGCAGGTCTCCGCGATGACGCCGAGGTCGTGGGTGATGAGGATGGTGGCCATGCCCATCTCGGACTGGAGGCGACCCATGAGGTCGAGAATCTGGGCTTGCACGGTCACGTCGAGCGCGGTGGTCGGCTCGTCGGCGATGAGCAGGGACGGTCGGCAGGCGAGGGCCATGGCGATGACGACTCGTTGCCGCATGCCGCCTGATAGATGGTGGGGGTAATCCATCATGCGCTTTTCCGGTGCGGGGATCCGGACGAGTTCGAGCATCTCGGTGGCGGCGGCCCAAGCGTCTTTCTGTGAGATTTTCTGATGCAACCGGAACACCTCGGCCACTTGGCGGCCGATGCGGTGGACCGGGTTCAGCGCGGCCATTGGTTCTTGGAAAATCACGCCGATCTCGCCACCACGGATCTTGCGGATTTCTGAGTCGGTGGCGCGGACGAGGTCGTGACCCTTGAAATAGACGTGGCCGCCGAGAATTTTTCCCGCCGGCTGGGGCAGCAGGCGAACGATCGACATGGCAGTAACACTTTTCCCACAACCGGACTCACCGACAATGCCAACAGTCTTCCCGGCAGGCACCGAGAAGGAAACGTGATCGACCGCGCGCAGCAGGCCGTGGTCGGTCTCGAATGAGGTGATGAGTTGGTCCACCTCAAGGATATTTTCCGGCGCGGAGGTCATGGTGGATCGGCGGCTGCGGGTGGTTTCTCGCGGTAGTCCGCGACGATGCGAGTGGATTCCGGGAAAATTTTGCCAGCGCGGCGGGCGGCCTGGGTCTCAGCTTTCACCTCGTCATCGACCCAGAAGACGAAGGCCTCGTGCGGATCGTAAACCACCGGCGGGCAGAAGCGGGTGGTCTCGCAGTCCGGCCATTTTACCCAACGCCAAGAACCGACTCGCGAGAAATCCACGGCATAGCCCGGGACGAAGATCGACTCGTCATGGATGATTTTCTGGAGCTTCCATGCCGCGTCCCTGAGCTCATCCGCCGTCCGGGCGTTGCGGACTTTCTCGCAAAGCACATCAGTGTCGGCGCGGTGCCAGACGAAGGTGTTGTTCGTCTGCGGCTTTGGGTTGCCCTTTTCGTCGAGGGCGGTGGAGGAATGGAGAAATTCGTAAAAATCCGGCGTCGGTGGCGTGATCAGCCATGATCCAAACGCGATCTCGTGCTGTTTCTGCATTTCCTTTTTGTAGGAAACCGTGGCCTCGGAGCCGTCGAGCCGGAGCTCAAAGCCGCAGGACTTCGCCTCTTCCCGCAGGATGGTGAAAATCCGGTCGTAGAGCGGTATCTGCGGATAAGTGACCGAGAGCGACAACCGCGTGCCGTCAGGTTTGGTGAGGATCCCATCGCTTCCTTCCTGGGTGTATCCCGCCTCGCGGAAGGCGGCGCGTGCGGACTCGTTGGAAAATGGCCGAGCCTTAATCGAGGGGTCGCTGAAAATCTTATAACCCTCCTGAAAGGAATTCAGGCGCTGGCAGTCCCCACGGAAGAGCACGTCGATGACTTTCTGCCAGTTCATCGCGAAGGCGATGCCGATCCGCACATTCCGATCATTGAGCGGTGGCTTGCTAACATTCAGATAGAGACCGCGCGGGACCTTTGGGTAGCGTTTGTAAAACGTGACGCGGTCGATGTAGCCGTTAAACACTGGCTCCACTTCGGACTTCTCATACCAGAGCTGCGGCTCGGTTAGTAGAAACGTGTCGAGCTCGCCAGCGCGAAACAACTCGAAGGCCTTCGACGGATCACGCACCACGGTGTGGACGAGTTTGTCTGGATTGAAACGGTATTTATAATACTTGCGATCCTTCGCCCACCAGTTTTTCACGCGGGTCTGGGTGATCGAGACGCCCTTGACGATGTCCTGCGGCAGTAATTCGTAAGCGCCCGTGGTCGGCGGAAATCGCCACTGATAGCGCTTCGAATAGTCGGGGCCGTATTCCGCATAGAAATGCGGGGGCGCGGGGGTGGCTCCTCCGGCGAGGGCCGGGGCGTAGAGTTTCGCCTGCGGTAGGGAAATCGAAAGGGTCCTGTCGTCATACTCCGCGAACTGGGCGAGATCCTCGCGGTAATACTGTTTTGAATAGGGATTAACGATGTTGTCCGAGACGTGGATATAGACGGACACGAGATAATCTCTCGCCCTGACCGGTTCGCCGTCCGAGTAGCGGGCCTCTGGATCGATGTGGAAATAGATCGTCCGCCCGTCTTCCGAGGTCGCCCACTCCTTAGCGATGCCGGGAATGAGCTCCATCGTCAGCGGATGAAATGCAACCAGCGGCATGTCGATGTAGTCGTAGAGATCGCCGCGGAATGAGTTATTAGCATTGTCACCGGTGGGGCGGATCGTCGGTGGGAAAGTCTCGATGTAGCGGCGGAACACCCCGCCCTTTTTCGCGGCAGGATCGCCGATCTCCGGTTGGTCCATGCCGTTCTGCCAGACTAGGGTCGCGGGGACGTCTGCGGGTTTGCCCATTTTAAAATAGTCACCCAGGCCGAGGCGGAACTGCCATTTTTCCTGATCGAGTTGGAGGGCGGCGGCCTTGATTTCAAGAGTGCTTTTTGCCTCGCCTTGGGCCGTGGCGAGCTCCCCGGTGACGCGGGCGACCTCTTTCTCGGTGGCGGCCTGTTGGACGTGCAGCCAGTCCGCGATGTATTTGTTATAAATTGGCACGAAGGCGTCGAACTCCAGCTTGCGCGAGGTTTCCACCGTCTCGCGGCGGCAGCCGGTTGCGAACAACGAGAGAAATCCCAAGGTGGTGAGGAGGCGGCGCATCAACGGTAAAAGGTGAATTTTTTCGGATCGAAGGCCTCGCGGACCGCCTCGCCGATGAAGGTGACCAATATGAGCAGGCCGACGAGCACGACGAAGGTGGAGGTGACGAGCCACGGCGCGGATAAGTTAGAAAGCCCATCACCTAGCAGGCGGCCCCACGTCGCGTATTGCGGCGGCAGGCCGAAGCCGAGGTAGTCGAGCGACGAGAGCGAGAAAACCAAACCCGTCACCGTGAAAGGCACCAGCGTCACGATGATGGCGACAGTGTTCGGCAGCAAATGGCGAAACAGAATCCGCGGCGTCCCCGCGCCCAGCACCTTTGCGGCGGCTATATAATCCCGCTCCTTGTCGCGGTAGGCCGCCGTCCGCATCAGATAAGTGATGCCCATCCAACCGAAAACCACCAGGATCGTCAGAATGATTGGCAGACCTCTGAACCGCTCATCCACCATGCTGGAAAATATGATCACTACAAATAGGAATGGCATGTTCGAAAAAATCTCGATCAAGCGCTGCGACAGCATGTCGAACCAGCCGCCGAAGTAGCCCATCATCATGCCGAAGGTGATGCCGATGAAAAACACGATGGGCAGATAGATGAGCGACGCCTTGAAGTTCACTTGCAAGCCACCGAAGAGGTAAGCGATCACGTCGTAGCCCTGCGAGGTGGTCCCCAGCCAATTGCCCTCCTCTGGGATCGGCGGTGCGGGATGATATTTCACCGCGCGCAGGGCGCTGGACTCCGTAGCGAGGAAATCCTCCTTCGTGCCCGCGCCGTTGTAGCTCTCGGTGAGCGCTTGGCCGTCCTTGTAATCCGCACTATAAACCCGCGTGCCGTCCTCGGTCCAGCCGTCCGCCGGTCCATTCAGCACGCCCTTGCGCATGGTGAAACGCAGGTGCATCCGCGACTCCGCCACATCATGATATTTCGCGACGAGTCCCCAATACGGTTTGCTGGAATTTTCATACCACGCGCCGTCACGTTGCACGAGTTCCCGCGAGCGCGGCGGCAGGGTGTCGCCGGTGGGATCGTAGGGCACCAGCGGCATGATCACGCGCTTGCTTTTCGAGTCCTTCCAAGCGCGTTTCAGTTGCCGATAGTCGGCAGGCGCCTCGGCCGTCTTGTCGGTCACGCCGAAGTCCTTGTTCTTTAAATCGCCGGGTAAAAACGCGGGAAACACCCACTTGCTGCCATCGTTCACCGCCAGCGCCCGCTTGCCCACCACCACCTGATCCAGCGCCGCCAGCCCACCCAGCGCGATCAAGATGACGAGCGAATAATACCCGCGCTTAATCTCACAAAACCGCCGGATGCGCCGCGTGGTGAGCGGATTGCGCGGGCCGCAAGTGAACGAGCGGATCACCATCGCCAGCCCGCCGAGCACCAGCACCGCCACGCACAACCACCCGAACCACGGGAAACCATTCCCGCCCAAAAACGACACCTCCCGGCTCACCTCGAAAAACCACCGCGCCGTGGGCAACGCCAAGTGCATGCATTCCCCGGTCGCGGCCAGCGCACCGAGCAGCAGGGATATCAGACCGAGAGCGCGCATCGTGTCATTCAAATTTGATCCTCGGGTCCACCACGGCCACTAGGAAATCGGATATCACTTGCCCGATGAGTAACAAAAACGCCGAGATCGCCAGCGTCCCCATGATCACCGGCACGTCCCGCGCGATGACGGCCTGATATTGCAACAAGCCGAAACCCTGAATGTCGAACACCGTCTCGATCAGCATCGACCCGCCGATGAAAATAGTCACCAGATCCCCCAGACTCGTCGCCACCGGGATCATCGAGTTGCGGAACGCGTGACCGAATACCGCCTTATGGAAACTCGCACCCTTCGCCACGGCCGTGCGCACATAGTCTGCCGCTAGATTGTCCATCAGGCTATTTTTCGTCATCATCGTCAGCATCGCAAACGAGCCCACCATATAACATATCAGCGGCAACACCGTGTGATGGGCGATGTCTTTCACCTTCGCCCATTGATCGAGTTGGTCGAAATTTGGGCTCGTCAGCCCGAACAGCGGGAACCAATTCATCCGCGCCCCCAGATGGACCACCAGAATCACCCCCAGCGCGAACCCCGGGATCGAGTAGCCTAGGAAAATCAACACCGAGCTCGCCGTGTCGATGAATGTCCGGTGCTTCAATGCCTTGAGCACCCCCAGCGGCAGGCAAATCGCGTAAGTCAGGATCGCCGTCAGCAGGCCGAAATACGTCGCCACCGGCATCCGCGCCAGGATCATCTCATCCACCCGGTCATTATAGATCTGCGAGCGCCCCAGATCCCCCTCCAGAAAGCCCGCCACCCGCGTTTGATAAATCACCGCCCGTGGCTTGTATTCCGGCGCCTTCTCACTCTGCGAATTCCGCCGGAAATACCGCTGCTGCCGGATTTCATTCGTCTCATAGCGCACCTTCCAGCCCTCCTCCGCGATCGGTTTCCCAGTCTTCGCGAAAACTGCGGACTCGATCCCCTGCCCCGCGTCGCTCACATTCTTCCGGCATTTCACCAGTACCGCCCGCCCATCCCCACGCAGCACAATTTCCGTCGTCGTCTCCGGATCCGCCCCACCGCCGATGGTCTCCTCATCCTGCGCCCCGAACTCCCCCTTGGAAATCCGCGCCTCACGCGGCGCGACGCCCAGCCACTGCGCATAGGCCACCAAGACAAACTTATCCAGGCCGAATTGTTCCTCCAGCTCCTCCAATTGCTCATCGCTCAATCCCCCCTGCGACTGATTCGAGGCCGCCCGCTTCCCCCCCTGGTCCGCCCCCCGCGCACCTTCCTGCAACATCCGCTCCAAGGGTCCGCCGGGGACGAAGCGGGTGATCGTGAACACCAGCAACGTGATCCCGAGCATGGTCGGCGGAATCAACAGCAGGCGTCTGAGGAAATAGCTCTTCACAAGGGGGTGCCCCGTGGTTTTAGCCGCTCAACCGGATCATGCAAGCCCCGACAGCACCGGCCTGCCCCCCAAAAAAATTCCCCCACAAAGCCCCAATCCTCCCCAACGGAAATGCTATTCTCAGCGATGGGAATGCTATTCTCAAAGACAGTCTGAAAAATAGGGGGGATAGGCTTCCAGCCTGTCTGGAGGGCGGGCATCTTGCCAAATACTGTTTACTTAGAGCCTTTTTTAATCTCGACCTTCGCCGTGCGTTTTCTCGCAACGGCCTTGTGACCGGACTTGCGCAACGGAAAGCTACACTTCGGGTAACTATTCAGGGGCTTAAGAAATCTCAAGCAATTTCCCCGACTCGCGACGTCTTTCTTGTGTTGACTGAACGAGCCAAAGCCCTGTGTCCCATCATCCAAGCTGCCTTGGACGAGGGTCGTATCGACGCGAGCTCAAAGCCTGCGTAGAAAGCGAATATGACATGTCGGCATTCGCAGGTCTCAAAGCCCACCCCGAACAGCTTCGACTAACAGGTCAGCGAGGTCGCATCAAACAAAGCACCGAAACCAATCTACTACGTCGCCTGC
>JAYVNM010000064.1:0-43375 GCA_043758445.1 Akkermansiaceae bacterium
ACCACCGGAAGTTCCTTTGGATAGTTCCACTCCATTTCACTGCCCGCCTGTCGCTCTGAATCGGTCATCCGCCGGACGAATCTCTACAAGCTCAGGAAACCGAGGCAAGCCCTGCCGTGTAACCTCTGGGGATTTCAGCGAATGTCCCCTCACCCGTTCCATCCGCACCATGCCGCTTGACCGCGTCCGCCGATGGAATCCATGCTCGCGCCATGCGCATTTTGACCGGACTCCAACCCAGTGGAAAACTTCACGTCGGAAATTTTTTCGGCGCGATGGAGCCTGCCGTGCGGCTGCAGGATGAGGGCGAGGCGTTTTATTTCATCGCGGACTATCATGCAATGACGTCCTCGCAAGATCCCGCCGCACTGCGCGAGAATGTGCGCGAGCTGGCGATTGATTTCCTCGCCTGCGGCCTCGATCCGGCGCGGGCGGTTTTTTTCCGGCAAAGCGCGGTGCCGGAGGTGAACGAACTGGCGTGGTTGCTCTCGACGGTGTGCCCGATGAGCTTGCTCGCGAAGTGCCATTCCTACAAGGACAAGACCGCCCAAGGCGTCGCCGCGAATCATGGACTGTTCGCCTATCCGGTGCTGATGGCGGCGGATATTTTGTTATATGATTCTAACAATGTGCCGGTGGGTAAGGACCAGAAGCAACACCTCGAGGTGACCCGTGATCTGGCGGTGAAATTCAATGAAACCTACGGGGAAGGCACTGTCGTTCTGCCCGAACCAATCATCCGCGAGGACACCGCCATCGTCATCGGTGTCGATGGCCGGAAGATGAGTAAAAGCTATCAGAACACGCTGCCACTCTTCGGTGAGGAAAAGCTGTTGAAGAAACTCGTCATGAAAATCACCACCGATTCAACCCCGGTGGAGGCACCAAAGCCAGTCGATGGCTCCACGATTCTCGCCCTCTACAAACTATTCGCCAGCCCGGCGGATTATGCGGCGATGGTGGCCGACCACGAACGCGGTGGGGTGGGTTACGGCGATTTCAAAAAACGACTGGCCGATGCTTACTGGGATTTTTTCGCACCGATGCGAGTCCGCCGTGCAGATATTCTAGCAGATCCGGGGTATGTCGATCAAGTGCTGGCAAGCGGCGCAGAGCGGGCACGCGAGGAGGCGGGCAAGGTGCTGGCACGCGTGCGCAGAGCGGTGGGTTTGATCTGATGAGGGTCATTTCCCGGCCTGAATGACCGGCAAGTGCCGCGAGGCTGACAATGAGCGCTTGCCATGATGGCACGGGTCAGGAATGGTCCCCGCGTCGTGCCTTCCGCGCATCGTAAGCCATGGTGGCTCATTCCCAACTTGTTGAGCTTGGATGCTCCGCTCGTGGCCGTCGCTTGGCTGTATATGTTCGCGAAAACCTGGCGCGTGGACTACCTGCCGTGGGCCGCCTATTTCTCGCTCGGCCTCGTCGTCTGGGTCATCTATGTCGGCGACCGCCTGCTGGACGCCTCCATGGATATCGGTAGTTCGGGAAAATTGGAAGCCCGTCATCAGTTCCACCTCAAGCACCGGCGCATCTTCAAATGGCTCGTCATCGTCGCCAGCATTGTCGCCGTGATCCTCGTCGTTACCCGCCTGCCGTTCGCCATCTATGGCATCAAGTTCGGCCCGAATGGATACATCGGCTATGCCATTATCGGCGGGCTGATGGTTGCCGCATTTTTCGCCTTATCGCTGTTTTCCGATCAGGTCCCCGATGAGATTCCCTATGGCAAAAACATAGTTGCCGGTGCGGCCTTCGCTTACGGCACCTCGATGATTGCCTACGCTTTCACGAGCTTCGATTTTTGGGATTATGTCAAATCTCACGAGTTCATCTGCTTCGCGGTATTGTGCATCCTAAACATTTCAGCAATCGATCTCTGGGAACATGCCAATCGCTCGTCTGACCCGGAAATCAAGGCGACGGATGAACTTGCGCTGACCCTGCCGCTCACCTTGTTAGGCGCGGCTTCCT
This sequence comes from Akkermansiaceae bacterium, assembly GCA_043758445.1. Lineage (GTDB taxonomy): Bacteria > Verrucomicrobiota > Verrucomicrobiia > Verrucomicrobiales > Akkermansiaceae > Luteolibacter. Next base: position 1,975 of record JAYVNM010000064.1, read on the forward strand.
TAGTTTTTGCCCTACAAGATCACGAACTGACGACCCGCCCGTTTTTCCACGCCATACTAACCGGGGCGGCGCTGTTATACATCCTCAACCGCTGCCGTGCGCGCTTTCAGATGGACGCCCTGCGGGTGTTGGCGGATGTCGCGTTGTTGGTCCCATTGATTGTGTTCCACGCCTTGTCGCGGCCGTGATCCGCCGGACATTCCAGCTATTTTCAATCGTCCAATCCTCATTGCCATGCGACTCATTTTCATCGCGACCGGTGACATCGCCCTGCCGACTTTCCATCATCTGATAAAGCATGGCCCGCGCCCACTAGCCTTGGTCACGCAGCCTAACAAGCCATCAGGACGCCGCTTAGAAATGACACCGCCCGCGATCAAGCTGGCGGCTCTGGAGGCAGGCATACCCGTTTTCCAACCGGAAAAAATCGGTGACATCGCGGCGGAGCTGGCCGCCATGCAGCCTAATGTCATCGTCGTGATGGCCTATGGCCAAATCCTGCGAGTCAATGTTCTAAGCGTGGCTGAAAAGGCTACTATCAATCTCCACGCCTCATTATTGCCCCGCTTTCGGGGGGCATCCTGCATCCAAGCCGCCATCGATGCCGGTGACGCGGAAACCGGGATCACCGCAATGCATGTCGTGCGCGAACTGGATGCCGGGGACATTATCCTTACCAGGGCAATCCCCATTGCCGCCGATGAAACGGGCGGCAGTCTGCATGACCGTCTCGCGGCACTCTCACCCTCGGTGCTCGCGGAAACTTTGCGAAAACTAACAGACGGTACAGCGGCACGCATACCGCAAGACGCTGGCGAATCCAGTTATGTCGCGAAACTCGAACGCGACGATGGCCGCTTGGATTGGAGCCAGGACGCCGCCGCCCTAGAACGCCGCATCCGTGCCTACGAGCCATGGCCCGGCACTTTCACCATCGCGAGTGAGTCGGATGGCGGCAAACGCCTGAAAATCTTCCCACCCGTTCGCATTGTGAATCATTCGCTGGCGGTGGGTGAGATCGCTGGGATCAACGGCCAACTCGTCGTCGGCTGCGGCAGCGGGGCGCTGCAACTCGAAATCGTGCAACCCGAAGGCGGTCGAAAAATGGCTGCGGGCGATTACCTGCGTGGTCGCCGGCCGGTATCCATGATTTCCGGTGGGCGGTGAGCGCCAAGGTGATCAAGTTAGGGAAAACCTGTGATTTCCGACCCATTTTTTAACTGCGAATACACCCCAATGAACGCGGGCTAATTTAACCTATTAAGAGAAATGAACCGCAGATAAACGCAGATAGAGACAGATGTTAAGAGACTTATGTGGAAGCTTACATTAACCCTTTGGGTCTGCGTATCATCGACTCTAATTATCTGCGTGAATCTGTGTCCATCTGCCTTTATTTTCCTCTTCATGTTTAATTTTGATTGGGGAAAATCGCTTCGAGTAAAAGTTCATTTGCGGTTTCCTTTTCCCCTAACCCGACCGCCCTATGAGCGCCGCCACATTCCAGTGCTTGCAAGCCTCTGCCGCTCTGTCATCTTTCACCTGCATGGCAGACAAGACGTTGTTTGAAAAAATCTGTGATAAGGAAATCCCCGCGACCATCGTTTATGAAGATGAGCAGTGTGTGGCATTCCGCGACATTTCCCCGCAGGCACCGCTGCATATTTTGATCATTCCGCGCAAAGCCATCCCACGCGTGGGTCTGGCGGTTGCGGACGACGGTGCCTTACTCGGTCATCTCTTGCTCACGGCCGCGCAAGTCGCCCGCAGCGAGGGCATCGCGGAGAGCGGCTACCGGCTCGTCATCAATAACGGCCCGGATGGCGGCGAGGCGGTGCCACATCTGCATGTCCACCTGTTAGGCGGACGACAGCTCCTGTGGCCACCCGGTTAGAACCTATTTCATGAAACGCAAGATTACCAAGCTCCTCACCGCCCTTTGTTTGGTCGGTCCCTCCTGCGCATCCAAACCACCAGCGCCGATCACCACTCAGGTCCGGCGGGTGGTTCTGGTGCATGGCTTCATGGAAACCGGCTCGACTCTGGGCAACCTCAAAGCCCGCCTCGAAAAACGCGGTGTCGAGTGCTATGTGCCCCGCCTGAATCCCAGCGACGGACGTGGCGGTTTGGAAAATCTCGCAGCCCATCTCAAGCAAGACATCGACGCGAAATTCGGCCCCAAGCAGCCGATCAGCATGGTCGCCTTCAGCATGGGTGGGCTCGTCACCCGCCAGTATTTGCAAAACCTCGGCGGCGCGGCGCGGTGCCAGAACCTCATCACCGTCTCCTCGCCGCACCACGGCACCAAGGCCGCTTGGCTCTATCCGACCAAGGGAGCCGAGGAAATGCGCCCCGGCAGCCCTTTTCTAAGAAATCTCCAACAGACGCAGGACCAGCTCGGGAAAATGCCCGTGACCTCCTACCGCACACCGATGGATCTGATCATCCTGCCACCGACGAGCTCGATCTGGGACCGCGCTGAAAATCTGGAATACCCGGTGCTCATGCACCCGCTGATGATCACGTCAGATAAAGTCATCCGCGACATCGAACGCCGCCTGCTAGACGGCGGCAAATGCGGTCACTAAATTTGAAAAGGGCTATTCTTGGATTTCCATCTGCGTAAATCTTGTTCATCTGCGGTTAAAAAACTCTTAATCTGACAGTATTGGGCGAGACGCCCGCGCTCCTTGATGTCCACCACTTTCAGTTACCCCCTGCCAACCATCCACAAAAAATCCCCGCCCGGATGGAACCGGACAGGGCGATTTGAGTTATCGAGCGCGGCTTATTAGCCGTCCGTATTGATTTTTCCGAGCACTTCGACGCGCACTTTGGCGATGCCGTGTTGGGCAAAGCCAAGCCGCTCGGCGATGCCGAGGGTCACGTCAATGATACGGCCTTTCACGTAGGGGCCGCGGTCCGTGATTTTCACCACTTCGGATTTGCCGTTCGACTCATTGACCACCCGCACCATGGTTCCCATGGGCAGGGTCTTGTGAGCGGCGGTAGGAGCATCGTTGTTGAGACGCTCGCCGCTGGCCGTCCGGGTGCCGTAATTGGTCCGCACGGAATACCATGAGGCTTTACCACTCTGGACGGATTTTATCGCGAATAGGGAGTTGGTTAATTGTTTGGAGTTCGCATTCCCGGTTGCTGCGCAACTGGGAATAAGGATGACGCCGGCGATTGCCAGGGCCACGGATTTTAGGTTCCGGGTCATGTTCATCGTGTTAAGTCCCCTTTGGGGCAGCCGCCTGATAAGGGGCTGGAAATGAGGATGCAAGAAAAAACTACCCTGCGGAAATTGGCGGCAAATCCCCATTTTTCGGGCATTTCTAGCTATGTCTTACGGAAAAGTTAAAGATTTTTCTGGCCATATCGGCACGGATTTTGTTAATAGGGCTTTAGTGCTTGAACATTGGATACCGTCGAACCGCAACCGCTTCACCGCAGCGGATTTGGAATTTCTCGCCTCCGTGCTGGCACCGGACGAGCCGCGGCTCCACTTGGAAAAGCTCTGGAGCGATCCCGACGCGCAGCGCGAGATGCTCGATCTCAAAGCAGTCTTCCGGGGCTTGCTCGACTCGCCGTCCGCCATTCAGGTGTCGCCCCGGTTTTATTTTTACGTCCTTGTCCGCCACGCCTTCCTGCAAGCGGACCTGAGCGATGCGGAGCTGGCAGACTATGTTGCGGGCGTCATGACCAAGCGGATCTGCCCCTCGCCGGAGGATCCGCTGCAGGACATCGCCCGCGGGTTCACCCACGCCTCGGACTTCATCGCCATCATTTCCAATGCCAAGGGCCGGATGCGCTTCCATCTGCAGGTGGCCGCCGGGAATCAGTTTCTCGTGCTAACCGGACTCTATCCGGATTTCCTCCGGCATCGCTGTGAACAACGCGGGGCTCCGAATCTCGATTTTTACGAGTCCTTCGCCCAACAATCCTACCGCGAGGCGGCGGACAACCGCCTAGCCAGTGGGAAAACCTCGCGCAATCTGCTAGGTGCGCTGGCCGAGGTATTGCCGACCGCCCGCCGCTCGCTCAACCGGGTGGCGGAGGAGTTCGTGTTTCTGGGAGATTGATTTTTCGAGGATGACGGCGAAAATGGCGAGGCGTTTCATGTGGCGGCTGGCTTTTGGTTAGGATCGTAGAAGATCCGGATGTCTGCCTTGTCGGTGCCGAGAAGCTGTTGGGCTCTCTTGAGCGCGGCGCGGGTGGATAGATTTGGGTTGCGGAGATTGGTTAGGAAAATATTACTCTCGCCCGCCTTCCTGTCGCAGCCTTCCTGCAAGGTGATCAAAATGCCGGATTGCTTGAGCACTCGATAGACCTCACGGGGCGCGCCGGAAACAATCAGGTGCAGCCCTTTTTTTCGCATGAAAAGGATCAAATCTTCCAGCGCCATTACGCTCGTCGCATCCAGATGTCGGGCATTTTTCAAACGCAGGATGATGACCTTGATCGCCGGGTCCGAGACGGTCCGCTGGATCTGCGTGCGGAACAACTCGGCAGCGCCGAAAAACAAATCCCCCTCGACGTGGACGATCGAGATCGCGGGAATCGGACGCTGGCGTTTTTCCCCCATCTGCCGGAGTTCGCCCGCCTCGCTGAATTCATATTCAATAAGGAAGGGCCGGCTCGCCTTACGCAGGAACAGGGTGATGGAAATGGCCACGCCGATGAAAATGGCTACATGCAGCGGTGCTAACAGCGTCGCGGTGAAGGTGATCACCATTACCGCCGCATCATCCGCAGTCGAGCGCAGACAAATGCGGATGTGCCTAACATTAAACAATGACAGTGACAGGGCGATCACCAGCGCTGCCAACGCGGGCTTCGGCACGTAGTCGATCAACGGCATCCCCCACCCCACCGAGGCCGCGATCAGCACCGCTGCGACCATCGTATAAACGCCGGAAATCAAGGACGCGAATCGCGTGCGAGCCCCGGACTCGTGATTGAGCATCGAACGTGTTAGAGAACCCGAGGCGGGCATCCCACCGGCGAGGGCGCTGGCGAGATTGGCCATGCCGACGGCCAGCATGTCCTGGTTCACATCCGCGCGGTCGCCGGTTTTCGAGGCCAGCGTTTTCGCCATCAGCGAGTTTTCCAACGAGGCCAGGAAGGCGAGGGCGAGGGCGATGCCTAGCAGGGCGGAAATATCCGTGAAAATCCCCGCCCGCATCAGGTGCGGCATTTTAAACATCAGGTCGCTGAGGTTAAAGGTCACGAAGGTTTCCACGCCCTTGAAGGAGTTGTTGTCGGACCGGATCAGCGAGCCGAACACCACCGAGGAAAGCAACAAGGCCACCGCGAAGGCCGGCCAGGTGGGCCGCCAGCGCCGCATGGCGGCGAAGAGCAGTAGCGTCGCGCACCCGATAAGCACCGATGCCCAATGCGTATGCGGCAGCGCCCGCGCCAGCCGGTACAACAGGCCGACGAAAGTTGAGGCCATTTCCCCATCCACATGCGATGACAAGCCGAGGAGCGGCTTCAACTGGTTCGCCACGATCAACACCGCCGCCCCGGAAATATAGCCGACCAACACACTGCGGGACACATATTGCAACAAGTCCGCCACCCGCAGCAACGCCCCGGTTGTGGCTAACAGACCCACCATGATAACCAGCAACGGGATCAGCTCGCTCCAGCGCCCGGCCAGCGTGGGATTCGTCGAGAAAAAGCTAAATAACATGAAGGCCGTCGCATTCGTCGGCCCTAGAATCGTATGCCGAGAACCCGCGAACAAGGGAGCTACAAACGCCGCCACCGCCGTGCTTACGATGCCATAAACCACCGGCAGACCGGCGATTGCCGCGAAAGCGATACCCTGCGCGATTGCCAGCACCGTCACATTCGCAGCCGCCCACGCATCGTGGCGGAATTTCGCCAGATCGTAACGCCTCAGATCCCGGATGAAAGGAGCCAGTTCCACATGCTCCGTCGCGAAAAAATCCCTCACCTTGCGGCTGGACTTGGTGAGCGTGCGGGCAATTTTCATCGGGGCCTGACGAGATTACTTGAATCGCGCTCTCCGGAACAGGATCAATCCCAGCACGACGCAGGCGATGTTAGGAAGCCACAGCACCACCGTCGCCGTGGCATTCGTCTTGAACTGGTCCGCCAGCATCGTCACCAGGAAATAGCCGGTGCCGATCAACAGGCTGGTGATCAGCCCGCGCGAGCTATCCCGGCGGCGCGTTTGCAACCCTAACGGAACTGCCACGAAGGCGAAGGCCAGGCAGGCCATCGAGAAGGAATAGCGCGAGGTGATTTCCGTCTGCATCTTCACCTTGGATTCGGGCTTCAGGGTCGGATTGGTGGCGATTTCTTGACGAATCTCCGCATTGGACATCGAGTTCGCCTTCGTTTTCCCCGATTTGGGGTTTTTCAAATCGATCACCAACGGCTCCGCCTCCCCCGCGAATATCATTTCCACCTTACCGTCCGCATCCTTGGACTCGAAATAGGCGTCCTGCAGCTTCACCCGGAGCTGGCCTTTCGCCTTGTCCACCGTCAATGCCGCCCGCGCCGCATGGACGTAAGTCAGGTCTGCACCGGAGGTTTTCGAAACCGGCAACACGTAAAAATGAAAGCCCTCCACCCACTCCCCGTTCTTCCCCTCTATCAGCAATTTCTGCAGCTCATCCCCGTCGCCCTTGAAATCCCCCTGCACCACCCCCGGCTTCAACAGCGAGTCCGGATCACGCGCCGCTTGCTCGTAAATCAACTGCATGGCCGATGCCCGCGAGTGTGGCACGACGTTCACATTAAGCCACAAGCTGAGGATCGACAAGCTCGCACCGATCACAAACACCGGGGCCGACAAGCGGACCAGACTCAGGCCCGCCACGCGGAAACTCGTAATTTCATGCTGCGAGGAAAGCCGGCCGAACACCAACAGCACCGCCGAGAGAAAGCCCCATGGAATCGTGTAAATCAATGACAGCGGCAACACGTTGATGACGAACCGTATCACCAGTTCCAGCGGTGCCTTCTGGTCCACCAGCAAGGGCTGGATCTGCTTAAAGAGATTTCCCAGCACCAATACCAGGCCGAGAACCAAGACCGCATACAGCGTCCCCAAGAGAACCTGTTTTCCGATGTAGCGGTCTGATATTCGCATGAAGTCGCACCACTCTGGCGGGTCCTTTCCACGCTGTCCAGACAAGACCCGCAGTGTGCATTCAAGGGAGCGGAGATCACCCGCGCAACATGGAAGATCCGGCGTGTCGAAGGAGCGGAATCGCGCCAATTCGAGATCTCAAGATTACTCGCCAAAGACTGGGTAATGGGTTCCACGCCTTTTGACGAAGGCTTCAAATGAGGAGAAATAAAGCCTGGACGCCCAAATCACTCAACTGCGAATTTCAGGCTAAGTCTGAGATAACACCTAAAATGGCCGTCTAGGGTTCTGCTTGATTTGGGCCCGCCTTGGCGGCACGGGGACGAGGTTTGCCTACATTCGCGGGAATGCTATAGCTCATCGCTTTCATCTGGGCGTCGAGATCGGGGATCAATTTCCCCGTTGCGGCGGGATCGGCGGCAAGATTTTTTAACTCGTAGGGATCGACGGCGAGATCGAAGACCTCGGTCCATTCGGGATGGTCGGGGTATTTCACGAACTTCGACGTGGGCGTGCGCAGTCCGTACATGGTGGGAGCGTCACCCAATTCCCTGAAATATTCCGCTAGAAAGGATTGGCGCCAGTTCGCAGGTTTTCTGCCTGCGGCGACATCCTTCCAACTGACTCCCTGCATCTCCGAGGGTATGGTAAGGCCGGCGAGTTCCACAAAGGTGGGGGCGAGATCAATGTTTAGCACGATCGCATCCTCGACGCGGCCCTTTTCGAGAAGGGCTGATCGCGATTTTTTTTCATCCACTCGATGGCAAAGCCCGTGTCCACGTCATCGATCCAGCCTTTGGTGGGTGTGGAGACGCCGTTGATTTCGACCGGGCAGTCCATGTAGTGGCCTTGACCCCCAAAGCTCACGGAGTAGTCGAAGCCGGGTCGCTGGCCATGTTGATCGCCCAAATGCCACTTGCCGATGTAGGCGGTCTTGTATCCTGCGGCGCGTAGCGTAACGGCGCAGGCTAGAGCGGCGAGGACTAGGAGGATGGATGGATTTTCATGGGGTTTCAAAGAGTTTGTTGGCGGGCGTTATGAAGCAGATGGCGGGGGTTTGAATTAATTTATTTCACAGAAATATGGACGCTCCGGCTCGCTCCTACTGTGTCGGAGCAGACGACGCGATGTGTTCCATTTTTCAGCGGCCAGAATAGAGGTTCGCCAGATTTTGAGGCTCCCACATAACTGTCATTCACGAACCAATGGAGATCTGCCGAGGAACTGCCGGAGTTCGCAGTGAATGGAATGCGTTGATGTTTCTGCTGATTCGCGTCAGGCATGATGAGGTAAGAGCTGCCGGTGGCGGGAGAAGTGATCACAAGTTCGGGCTTCGTCACGTCTTTCCCCTGATCCAAGCGGCTCTCTAGAAAGGCTTCCACCCGGACCGGCCACACGGCATCGGTTCCTAACATGTGGACCCCACAGGTTTCATATCCGCTGACATCCGCGATGGCGTGATCGCGGATCCTGGTGGAGCAGTTAGGAGATGGCGTCTGACCGGAAAGGGCACAGACCTCGCGGTCCACGATCGTATCGGGCTTGGCGAACCACGGGCCATTTCCCGCAGGGTAAAGCCGCCGGCAGATGTCCCACACGACCGGGGTTGCCACCTTTCTGCCAACGAGGAATTTGGAAGACCTACCATTCGGATTTCCTAACCAGACACCGATCACATAATCCGGGTTGTAGGCGATGGTCCATGCGTCATGGAAACCTGCGGAAGTTCCTGTCTTCCACGCCATTTGTGGTATCTTGATGTCGGCAACGGTGCCTGAGGAATCCATGGCACGCTCATCACCGCCCAAAATATCGGAAATCAGCCAGGACGCCTCAGTGGAAAATACCCGGGTCCCGGCGGACGGAGCGGACGGAATCGTTCGATAAGGCAGGTAAACCCCGCCGCGGGCGAGACTGGCGTATGCGTTGGTTAGATCCAACAAGGTCACCTCTGCGTTCCCGAGAACCAGGCCGAGTCCGTAATGCTCGGCAGGTTTGGATAATGTATGCAATCCTAACTCCCGGAGTTTGGCGTGAAACAGCGTCTGGCCGATCCGCTTTTCTACATCGATCGCCGGCAGATTAAGAGAGTGGATAAGCGCGTCCCTAACCGTCACGACACCGCAATGGGACTTATCGAAGTTTGTGGGATCGTAGTCGCTGTAGCTCTCGGGAATGTCATATAAAATCCGCTGCGGGGTGAGCATCCCCCGATCCATGCCAACCGCATACGCGAAGGGTTTCAGCGTGGATCCCGCTGAGCGCGGCGCGGCTGCGGCATTGACCTGTGCGCCCTTTATTCGCGCCCTGAAATCCGGTGAGCCGACCATCGCAAGCACCTCGCTAGTCTTCGCATTCAATACGACAACCGCCCCGCCGCGTATGCCTTCCGAGCGCAGGGCGGGCGAATATTTGCCAAACGCTTCCTCCACGGTTTGCTGAATTGTTAGATCGAGAGTGGTTCTTATCTCGATGGCCCCGTCGGCCACTTTGCGGGGAAGCATGTCGCAGAAATGCGGTGCGAGGAATGGATAGCGGTTATGTTGGAAACGCAGGGGTTGCTGAAGCGCATTGTCCATTTGTTCTTGGGTGATGAAGGCACTGGCCACCATGCGGTTCAGCACATAAGTCTGGCGCTTTTTCGCGGCTGCGCGAAACTTAATCGGGTTGAAGCGGGTGGGCGATTGGGGAATACCCGCAAGCAGTGATGCCTCGCCAAGAGTTAGATCATCGGCACTTCTGGCAAAATACCTGCGGGCGGCAGATTCGATGCCGATGAGGTTCGCGCCGAACGGAGCACGGTTCAGATAGAGAGAGATGATTTCTGGTTTGGCCAATTGCTGTTCCATTTGCAAGGCCCGGAACGCCTCGATTCCTTTAGTGATCAAATTCCTTGACCGCGGCCACGACAGCCGGATGAGCTGCATGGAAAGGGTCGATGCCCCAGAAACCCGGCGCATCGAGAACGCCGTCTGTTTGCACGATCGCATCACCGCAAGGGCATCCACGCCGCCATGACTCCAGAACCGCTGATCCTCGGCGGCTACCACGGCTTTCGCGATCCAATCGTCGCTGTGATAGACATAGTTTGGCACGCTGTCAAAATCTCCATCCGATAATTGGATGCGCAGTGGAATTCCGTCGTGATCGCACCAACGGACGCTTGCCGGAATATCGTAAAGCGGTTTTTTATCAAATGGAAATATCACCCACAGCACGGCGAATAGGACGATAAGCGCGGCCATCGCTGCCGAGCCGATACATAGGATTCGCCGCCCTATGCGGCGCATCCGTTTGCTGATGAAGGCGATTTTCACTTAGTAATGATCATCTCCGATTGACTGGTCACGCTCCTGGCTTCTGGCTCATACATGCATTCTGCGGATATCGGCGGAACTAGGTATTTTCCTGGAGTCACAGCACGTGCGAGATAATAGAAGGTAGATACATCCGAAAACGGCTTGGTGAAGAGCAGAATGCGATCATCCCGGATGTCCCTTCTAGCGCACCACCCGGACTTTTCCTTGAGCCATGGCAGGGCTTGGGTGGTGTCGAGATTTGGGTTTTCGATTTCCAGACCGGCAGGTAGCAAATCCTCAATGGCGATGTTATCATAGTTGTGGCCGTTCGGATTAAGGATGATTTTTGCGACCACCAGATCGTTTTGTTTGAGTTTGGTAATGTTGATCGGATTTCCCTCGTCATCCAACCACTCTCGCTGCACGCTCATGCCCTCGTTTTTGCCGGTGAGTTTCTTATAGTATTCGGGCAGATCGAGTGGTACTCCTTCAGACTCGAAGGAAAAGTAGAGATTCCCCGGTCCCTGATTGGTGAGGAGTATCGCGCCGGTTTCGTTGCGCTCGATCATCCATTTCCGATCCTTAGACTGGTCGAAGGCCTCCGTGGTGCCATTGGGTAAGGTAATCATCGCCTTGAACTCCTTGGCTTCTTGTTTGATCCGCCGAGCGTATTTACCAAGCGCCATCAACGCCATTGCATTGTCCTGAGTGGTGCCCCAGTAACCGTTGATCTTCGACTTGCTTAGGATTTGGACGAGTTTGATGACATCTTCGTTTTTCGGATCAATATCGAGCCATGCGGACAACAGCAACGAGGCATTCCGGTTTGGGCTATTGAAGCAGCCGCCCTGGTCGCGCTCACCCGCGCCTGGAAGCCCGAGTTCCTTCAACAAAGCCACCGCGCGTTTGGGTTCGCCCTGAAGCAGCAGAGCGGAGGCATTCATCAGACGCGCATAGTAGGATAGCTTGTCCTTCATTTCCAACATCCTCGCCTGCCATGGATGCTCCGGTTCACCGGCGATGGCTAGTACATAACAAGCATAGGCCCGTTGGTCATAAGGATCGCCATAGGCGGAGTTATCGGGTGCATTCGCATCCAACCCATCGCGCACCGCCTTGAGCGCACGGTCCAATGAGCTTTTCGGGATTTCATAACCGGCTTTTTTCGCCTCGACGAGAAAATGCGTCGCATAACTCGTTCCCCACGGACAAGGCTCGTTGGAGCCGGGCCAATAAGAAAATCCACCGTTGGCCTGTTGCATCGAGAGGATACGCCAAACCCCGGACATGATATACTCTCTCGTCGCATCCTTGTTCATGGATTTGTCTAAGGTCCGATTCGCGAGATCCGGCAGATAGAGCAAAGGAAACGCGCCCGAAGTGGTCTGCTCAATGCAACCGTAGGGATACTTCATCAAATATTGTAATCCACGTCCCAGCTCAAGAGTTGGCTCCTTGGACACCTGCACCTTGCGCAACACGGATTCCGGCAACCAGTTGGCCGGCGCGCGAAGCTCAAGGGTTTTTCCAGGAGCCAGCAAACCGGAATCCGCAATCACTTCTGCGGATATCGGCGGGCGGACGGCGATTTCAATGGTGTCGGTGAACTTCACGGACTCCGCCTCGCAACTGACGGTACATAAGGCCTTGCCTGGCAGATTTCCCGCGACCATCGGAATCGAGACCGATGCAGAGCCGCCTTTTTTGATCTCGATCTTCTGCTCATTGAGTTTTGTGGAAAGTGGTCCGCCACAAGTAATCTGGAGTATCGCGGTGATGTCCTTACCGATTTCGTTAAACACCGTGACATCCATGAGGCATTCGTCGCCGGGAGCAAGAAAGCGGGGTAATGAAGGCTGCACGATCAACGGGCGCTTCACCTTGACCACCCCTTGCGCACTGCCTAACAATTTAGAATTGCAAGCGATCGCCATAACGCGCAGTTCCCCAGTGAACTCCGGCACATCCACATCCACCTCGGCCACCCCATTTGTCACCGTGATCTTCGATGCCCAAAGTGAGACCGGTTTGAAGCGGTTTGCCTTAATCGGATTCAGCCGTTTAGTCAGGCGCGCCGCCGCATCGGCGTTTTGATCTTCATCGCCATCGCCGCCAGTGTGGGACTTTTTGGTAATTACTGACTCGTCGAGAACCTCCATCAGCTCCGAATACACATCGTGGGAATCGACTCCCAGCCGCCGCAGTTCATACAACCAAGCGAGAGGAGACGGGGTCTTGAATGATGTGAGCATGCAAATCGCTTCATCCACAGCAATGAGCGTCACTTCTCCATCCACCGGTTGCCCGGCATCGTCAGTGAGTAGAATCTTGGTTCTGAGTTTGCTTTGCGGAAGAATTGTTTGGGGTGTTTGCAATGCCACATTGATCCGATGATTACTCGGCGATACCTTGAGCGGTACGGAGCCGAATGCACGATGGCCCTTCCACACCGATTCCGCCACCGCCGGACGGATGACTGACACGGTGCAATGCACATTGGGCGCATAGCCATCCTTGACCTCCACATCGACCTCAGCGGTGTTCTTTTCGAGGAAGATCACACGACTTTGCAACACCTTGTCGGACTCGATCGTCAGTAGGGCGGTCCCTGAAAACCCGGATTGGATCGTTAGCTTGGCCGTGTCGCCGATTTTATATTCCGGTTTATCCAATTTCAGAGTGAGGCTATCCGGCTTTTCTCTTTGGGTCGTAGTCCATGATTGCTCATAATCAGAAGCATAGAATACAAACGAGGAGACAGAACCTGTATCCGGGTCCGTGAATGATAGTTCGTTCTGGCCATAGCCGGTGGGCGTGAAGACATACTCCGCAGCACCGGATGACACATCCAGCACATCCTCCTTGAGCAGCGTAATCTCCTTGTGGCTCTCATAAGTGTAGCTTCCGCCTGGGGTTCTCTTGTAGTTATAATTCCATTCGATGTGCGAGAGTTTCACAACAAGCGGCTTTGCCGACTTGTAGGTCTCGCCGTCGGGCCGCACCGTGATGACGGCAAGCTTGTGGCTGTCTCCTGATTTATACCAAGATCCCGCGCCCTTTTTTAGGCCGATGTAAAACGGATAAGGGTCGATGATAGATTTTTTGGTGGCCGTGATAGCCCGTCCGCTTTGCTCAAAAACCGATGCCTGCACTAGGGCCTGAATGGGTCCGGGGGCATGAGCTGGGATAACGCTTGCGATGTCTGCGATTACTTTACCGGTGTCGTCAAGAATCAGGTTATCGATGTCTTGGGTTTTCATTGAGAATGACTTGGTCTCCTCCTGACCTCCCCAATAGGACACGGTCTGGGCACCGAATTGATAATCGTTCCATTGTTTCGGCGCGAATGAAACGGGGGTATAAATGCACTTGATGTTTGCCTTCAGTCCGGCTGCCGGGGCTCCGAAGAGATGCTCAGCGAAGATATTTGCCTTGATCTTCTCAGTCGCTGCAAACCGATCCTGTTCGGTGGTGACCGTAACCCGTATTTGTGGCGGGACAAAGTCCTCTAGCAGGAAGGTGGTGGTGCCCATGTCATTTTTCGCTTGGGGCACGCGTAGTCTAATCGTGTAGCGCCCCGTGGGAAGATAGTCAGGCATGGTTGTCTCAACTTCGGCCGCCCCGAAGGTATTGGGCATGGCGGTGATTTCCTTGAACATGCGCCCGTCGGGTTTGATAATTTGGAACACCACGGGAAATGCGGCGGGTGCCGTGAAGTCCGGGTTTCTTACAATGGTCCGCACATGTAGGGTTTCCCCCGGCCGGAAAATTCCGCGATCTGTGAACAGATATGCTTCAGCCCCCGAGGACTTATAGTCCCGCGTCGATTCAGTTTGATCGGCTTGTAGTTCATTCTGATCGAGACGTAGATAAGACAGGTCATCCGCCAACTGCGCGGTGATCAGGAACGGTGTTGTGTTCTTGTCATCGGTGTTGCACGGAATGGCGGCTACACCATCGGCATTTGTAACTGCCTTTGCGATCAATTGATTGTTCGCCGAGTAGGCAGTGACTTCAACGCCGCCGGACGGCTTCGCATCCTTCAATGAACAAACCCATGCGAACACATTGCTTTTTGAACACTTGGCGGAAATTCCAAGATCGGAAACCACAATCAAGCGACTATCCGATAGGTTTCGCCGGTAGGAGTTTTTATTCTCTGCATCTACGCCCCTTATCTCCACCAGATAGGCTCCCTTAGTCTTGGTGAAGTCGCGCAGCTTTAGATAGTCCGTGGTTTCCGCATTTAATGCTCCCGATAAATTCACCTCCTTGTGCGTTACATTGCCGATGATGTCCTCAATGTTCTGGTCGCCGCGGTTACGGTATCCGTCCCCATCATTATACTCCCCGGTTCCCCGCTGCTCGCCGTCGGCGGCTTCTACGGGAAGGTTATAGGAAGTATCATCTGAGTTTTGCCTAGCGAAATGCACTAGATTGTTGGCCATCACCGGGGCTACGGAGATCTTGCATTTTAGCAGATTTTGGAAAGTGAAGGGCACCAGCAGGGTTCCTGCGGGTGATAGATAACCGCCTGCTCCTGCAAACCCGAGGGAGGCCGCCGCACGGGTGATTGTCACCGTGCGGGATGATTCATCTGTGAGGAGAAACCCCTTTTCCGAAACTAAGCCTGCCTTCACCTTGATCTGATATTCCCGGTCTGGAACGAAGGGGCCGAGCAGTCGCACAGTATTTTCCTGGCCGGAATCCCTTTGCACCGTGAACTTCACTGGGGGATTGATATCAATGAATGCGCCGGCGCTTTTCACATCCACGCTTTCTGAAAATTGCACACGGATGGACGGGGTCTTCTCCTCGCCACCGCTTTCGTCCACCGAATTAACTCTCAGCACCGTGTTGATAACTGCGGCCATCTCGACTTTTTCCTTGATCCCCTGCGCCCACTTCGCGGGTTGGAATCCCGGCTCCAACTCGAAATAGATCCGGCACGTCGGCGCGGTGGGAATCTTGATCAACTTGGTGGACGAGTTTGAATAATCATTCTCAATTTCGAAAGGCAGGTAGGTTTTCGTTTCCGCTGCGTTATAGCAGAATACTTTCAGATGTTTACTCAGTGAATTGGCTTCGGGTAGCATGGAAAAGTTCAACGAAAACCTGAAGCCACGTCCGCCGCCCATCTGGTTGGCCTGCAAGATCGACATCGCCGGGGCGGAAAAGGTCCAGAAGCGCACACCGGCATACTCGGTTCCAGCGAGGTTAGTGAGTTTGGTAATCAGACGAGCTTCATAAAATTGATTGAGGTCCCATTCTAGATTCGGCTTGAAGATTAACTCATCCTCGGTCGCCCAGTAGAAGCTGCCTGTCATGTTAGGGGATAGTTTGATGGGCGGCTCGTTGAGGTTACGTCCAAAGACCTCTTTGGCGACCACGGGGCAGGAGAACTTCCAGTGCAATTCTTGATTTCCCGACTCAAGGACTCGTTGGCGGCCAGCGGTGAACTTCGCCGATTCAAAAGGCTCTCTCGGCTGCTCGGGCGTTGCTGGGTTGTTCCCAGGAATATTGCCTGCCGGTTGGGCACGGACTAGGCTCCGTGTGGTGTTGAAAGGTAGTACGGACCCATTGGTTGATGTTATGCCGCTCTTCACCTTGATTTCATAAGTGGTTCCCGTCACGAAATCTCCGGTGAGTCGCACTCTTTTAGGTTGGTCCGATACTCTTGATATAGCGACATCGACCTGCGGTGTGAGTTCGAAGAATTTTGAAAGATCAACATCGTCTGGGGCCTCCGAAAACACGAGGATCACTGTCGGTTTTTTTAGCGTGAGTTCGTCAAACTTAGCTGCGGATAAAGAAAGCAATTGCGTGTTTGGCAGCTTGCGTTCGATTTTCCGGTGAGTTCCATCAGGCCAGTTCAGGGGCTGCAGGTTCGCATCTACTTCGCACTCAAACGAGATGGCCGGAACGATCGGAGTTTCGATGGCAGCAATCGTGCCTGCGGGGTCAAATTTGACAATGAAACTCAATGGGAATTTTTCACCGTTTGCATTCAAATAAAAGAGTTTGAGTTTTTCCGATAGCGATTCCGGATTGGTGCGCATCGAGAAGGTCATGTGGAAAAGAAACGCCCCTCTCATGGGTGATTGAGTGAACGTTTCCACATCAAATCCCGCAGTGCTGAATCTCCAGAAGCGATTCCCTTCAAATTTCTCGCCGCCGACGGCCTTGAATTCTCCTGACAATTCCGCAGTGAACGACTGATCCAATTTCCAGGGATTTTTCGTCTTAAATACCAGTTGTTTCGGTGACTGCCAGATGAACTCGCCCGGAACCTCGGGATTGATCTTTAGCGGCGCCTGGGCCAGCGGCTTGCCGACGGCGGTTTCTGCAACCACGTCCGTGCTGAAGAGCCATGACAACTCCTGATCGGAATGTTGTAGCACCGGATTCCGGTTTTCCAAAAAAGCGACGCTGCGAAAGCTTTTTTTAATTGGATCCGGTGCTTTAGCTTCAGGATTTCCCGTAGGAGCGACGGGTTTGTCCGCCTCCGGGTAACGGATGCCAGACTTGTTGTTGGACGCGATCTGAGGGACCGACACCGGGTTGTTGCCGGCGACTGAATTTCCGTTAGTGGTATTTTCGGCCCCCGTCTTCCGCTCGATTTGAATGAGTTTCCAGACGCCGATGCTGTTGATCATGAGGAATGCCAAGGCGACGTATAGCCATTTGTTCGCGGTTGTCCCGGCTTGACGCTTAACGGCGGGCAACGTCGGTTCCTCCGCATAACTGGCAGGATCATCCATGGCTGCGAGAATTGCTTCCACCGTTTCCGTAGTGACCGGCTTGCCGCCCCTTGTAAGTGCTTCGTTGATGTGGTCTCGAAGCCCCTCGAGAATTTCATTTTGTATGGATTCCTCCTTGTCGCTCAGGTTGCCCCGAACGGCTTGAAGATGCTTGTCGATGCATGCCTTGACATCAGTTGGTATGGTCATTGTCGGGGTCCTTCTTTGGTGTTGATTTGAGTTGGGAAATTGCGAGATCGATCTTTTTCAGATGATGGTTCATTTCGGCTAGGCGCACCTTGCCGATCGCTGTGAGCGAAAAGTAACGGCGGGTCGGCCCCTGACCGGACGGCACATCACGGACCTTCAGGAACTTTTCCTGCCGCAGCCTAGCCAAAATGGGATAAATCGTGGACTCGGAGACGGCGAACTCGTCGAACTTGCCCAGCGCTGCCACGATTTCATAGCCGTAACTCTCACCGCCCGACAACACTGTGAGGACGCAGTATTCCAGCAGTCCTTTTCTGAGTTGGGTGATCCAAGTGTCGATCATTAGCTACTACGCGTTACGGTGTAGTGATGATTGGTGGTGGCAGGAACGTCAATAAATTTGTCAAAAATCTGAGCGACGGCCGAAACGTGGACAGCTTTTCGGAACATGAAGTGGCCCGGGATGGTCGGCCATACAAGGCTCGGCGCTTACTCCGACGCCACAGTTTTGCTGAGATTGGTGGACATCAGCCGCGATGAATCACGTCGGCGCTCATGTTGTCGATATCTGTCTCACGGACGCGCTTGCGGTCGCGCTCGGCTTCGACTAGGTGGCGGAGTTGCTCGCGGAACTCGACGCCGCCAGCAATGGCGGGGATGACGAGATCGGGCGTGCTGAGGTCGGACGTTTGGATGTGGATGGAGGCAAGACCGGTGAGGCGCATCCACCAAGTGCGAAAAGTCTGGGTGTCCTTGACGCGATAGAGTTCGATTTCATCCACCTTCTGATTGATGATGCCGGTGGTGACGCGGATGCGCTGGGAGGTGAGTTCGTAAACGCGGCTACGGACGAGGAGAAAGCGCCAAATGACATACCCGAGCGGCAGGATTAGAGCGATGGCACAGGGCAGGAAAAAGACCGCCCCGGCTCCGATGGCGGCAGCGGCGATGAGGGCGGCTGTGAAGGGGCCGAGGTTGAGCCACTGGGAGGGGGAACCTTTCCAAAGTGAGGATTCTGCTGTCATGGTGTGGAGCATGGTGGCGGCTCATTAGCCCGGCAAGTGGAGAATGCAGGAGTGCCAGAGGGGTTCTAAGGGGCGGACTCGGCATCGGTGAAAAAATCATGGCGAATATTCAGTTTGAGGTGGCGATTAGTTCGGAATCTTTCCAATCTCCCACCGGAAAAAGTAACGGTTCCATTATTCCGCACCATGTCCAAGCCCGCCAAGCCAAGAATCCTCATCGTCACGCCGGAAATAACCTACCTGCCGTCGGGCATGGGGAATATGGCGCAACGCATGTCCGCGAAGGCGGGGGGCTTGGCCGATGTTTCCGCTTCGCTGGTTTCCGCGCTGTTCGAACTCGGAGCGGATGTGCATGTGGCGATGCCGAACTACCGACGGATGTTTCAGGGGGACATTTTCAACCTGCATGCGAAGGAATTGCGGAAATATCATGAAGTCTTGCCAGAGGCGCACATCCATCTGGCGGAGGACCGGATTTTCTATTACCGCGAGCAAGTTTACAGCAATCAGTCCGATGAGGCGCTACGGATCGCCCTTGTGTTCCAGCGTGAGGTGATCAACCACATCATCCCGCGCGTCATGCCGGATCTGGTGCATTGCAATGATTGGATGACCGCCCTGATCCCCGCGATGGCTCGCCGCCGTGGCATCAAGTGCCTCTTCACAGTGCATAACATTCACACGCTCAAGGTTTCCTTGGCGCAGGTAGAGGAAGCGGGGATCGATGCTGCGGAGTTCTGGATGAACCTGTATTTTTCCGGGCCGCCATGCTATTACGACCATGCCCGATCGCATGTGCCGATCGATCTGCTGGCGTCGGGAATTTTCGCCGCCCATTACATCAATACCGTGAGTCCGCGGTTCCTGTGGGAAATCGTGGAGGGCTGGCACGCCGTGGTGCCGGATTCCGTGCGGGCCGAGTTGCGGGCGAAATACGTGGCTGGCTGCTCGGCCGGGATTCTCAACGCGCCGGATGTTTCCTACAATCCGGCGACGGATGACGCGCTGGGGCAAAAATTCGGCGTCGCGGATTTCCCCGTCGGCAAGGCGGCGAACAAGCTCGCCTTGCAACGCGAACTCCAGCTCAAACAGGACCCAAATGCACCGATCTTCTTCTGGCCGTCGCGCCTCGATCCGGTGCAAAAAGGCCCGCAGCTCCTCACGGAAATTTTGCACAGTCTGGTTTCGGAATACTGGGATCGCGATTTGCAGGTGGTCATCGTCGCCAATGGGCCACACCAACATTGGATCGACAAAATCGTCTGCGCCTTCGATCTGCGCGAGCGCGTCGCCATAGTGGATTTCGAGGAACGGCTTTCGCGTCTGGCTTACGCGGCCTCGGATTTCATGCTGATGCCATCGTTGTTCGAGCCCTGCGGCCTGCCACAGATGACTGCTCCGCTCTATGGTTCGCTGCCGATTGTGCATTCAACCGGCGGCTTGTATGATACAATTGAACAGTTAGATGTCGGTAATTCGACGGGCAACGGATTTCGTTTCGACCATTACAATGCGGCGGCATTCCGTTGGGGGATCGATCAGGCCATGGAATTTTACGCGTTGCCACTGGAGGTCCGCGAGCGGGAAATCCGCCGGGTGATGATCGAGAGCGAGCAGCAATTCAGCCATAAGGAAGTTGCCCGTCGCTACATCAACATCTACGAGGAAATGCTTGCCCGGCCATTGGTTGAGAAGGAATCCGGCGAGGTCATCAAAGCCATCGCCGAGAGCTTGTCCGCTGAAAATGCGACGGAGAATCAAGTCGAAGCCTGAAGCAAGGAGTGCTCCACTCCCGATCAATGCTGGCCGCTGAAATGGTTGTGACTTGGATCTATCCAGTTGTTTCTAGTAATAGTAGGGCACTCACTGACCCCGGACGCCGATGCCGAGCAGCGTCTGAAATTTCGGCGCTACGGTCTCTCGATCCGCCACGACGGTTTCGATCTCTACAAATCCGGATTTTTCTAACATCATAGCTAGATCACTCTCGGAAAATCCCAGCCTGCGGTCCGCGTATAGCTCGCGGGCCTCCTCGAAGTGATGCTGTAGCAGATCCAACACGATCAGCCGACCGCCCGGTTTCAAGAGCCGGAATGCGGCGTCAAGAGCGCGTTGGGGATGTTCCGCATGGTGGAGTGCCTGGCTGAGAATGGCGAGATCGAGGCTAGCAACCTCGATCGGCGGATCCTCGATGTCGCCGATGCGGTATTCGAGATTCGAGAGGCCGTTTTGCGCGGCGAGGTTTTGGCCGAACTCCACCATTTTCGGTGAGAGATCCACAGCGATGACTTTTTCCGCACGTTGAGCTAACAATTGCGCCAAAGTCCCCTCTCCGGCTCCGAGGTCGGCGACGACTTGATAGTTGAGCACCTTAATGAGCGCTTCCGCCAGCGCCTTCCACGATCGGCCCGGCACGTAGTCCTTGCCAAAGCGGCCAGCCAGTTCGTCGAAATAGGCCCGCGAGTGATCTTTCCTTTTCCGCAATAAATGCCGGAGCGCTGACTTGTCAGCCGCGACCTCCGCGACCTCCGCGGAGGCCAAGCGGGCGACTTCTAGGAGATCCGAGTCCGCGGCGCAGGTGTAAATATTGTTTTTCCCACTGCGTTCATCGCTCACCAGACCTTCCGTTTTCAGCAGGGAAAGCTGGGTAGAGATCCGGCTTTGGCCCATGCCTAGGATTTCCTGCAGCTCCGCCACCGACAGCGCTTCGTGTTCCACCAACATCAAAATCCGCAGCCGAGTGGTGTCGGAAATGAGCTTGAGCGATTTCAGCATTGACGGCATGGATTTACGATATATCATCGTATCACGATTTGACGATACGAAAATAAAAAACACATGGACACCTACATTTTTTCCTCAGAATCCGTCGGCGAAGGCCATCCAGACAAGGTCGCGGACACGATTTCCGACGCCATTCTTGACGCCTGCCTCACCCTTGACCCCAAAAGCCGCGTTGCTTGCGAGACCTTCGTGAAAAGCAACATCGTGGTCGTCGGTGGCGAAATCACGATCCCTTCGCTTCAAGACAAGAAGAAAGGCACCACCAAGCCGCTCGATGAAGCCATCAACATCGGCAAGATCATCCGCGACGCGGTCCGTGGCATTGGCTACACTAACAGCGACGATGTCTTCCACGCGGACACGCTTTTCATCAACAACTACCTCACCGCGCAGAGCCCGGACATCGCCCAAGGCGTGGACGCCGCCGCTGCGGAAGGCAAGAAACACAAGGAGCAAGGTGCCGGCGACCAAGGCATCATGTTCGGCTACGCTTGCGATGAAACCCCCGAGCTGATGCCCGCGCCGATCATGTTCGCCCACCGCCTCGGCCGTGAGCTCACCCGCATCCGCAAGGCGGGAAAACTCGCCAAATGGCTCCGCCCGGACGCGAAGTCCCAGGTCTCCGTCGAATACGTCGATGGCAAGCCGACCCGCATCGTCAACGTCGTCATTTCCACCCAGCACTCGGCCGAGGTGGAGCACGCCGAAATCGAAAAATTCTGTATCGAGCAAATCATCAAAAAGGTGCTGCCGAAAAACATGCTCACCAAAGATACCGAGTATCTCATCAATCCCACAGGCAAGTTCGTCGTCGGCGGCCCTCAAGGCGATTCCGGCCTAACAGGCCGCAAGATCATCGTCGATACCTACGGCGGCACCGGCCGTCATGGCGGTGGCGCTTTCTCAGGAAAAGACCCGTCGAAGGTTGACCGCTCCGCCGCCTACATGGGGCGTTGGGTCGCCAAAAACGTCGTCGCAGCCGGCCTTGCCTCGCGCTGTGAAGTCCAGTTCGCCTACGCCATCGGCCACCCGCTTCCGGTTAGCGTCCACGTCGATACCTTTGGCACCGGCACCAAGCCGGACGCCCAGATTCTTGCCGGTATCCTGAAGGTCTTCTCCTTCAAGCCCGCCGACATCGTCAAGCAGCTCAATCTCCTCCGGCCCATCTATTCGAAGTCCACCAACTACGGCCATTTCGGAAAAGACGACCCTGATTTGACCTGGGAGTCCACCGACAAAGCCGCCGCTCTCAAGAAGGCAGTGGGCTGAACATCGAGACAGAAGACGATAAAACATAAGATTTGAACCAAACTAACATGAGCTTCACAGACTACAAAGTAAGAGACATCGGCCTCGCTGATTTCGGGCGTAAAGAAATTGAAATCGCCGAGCACGAAATGCCCGGCCTGATGTCCACTCGTGCCAAATACGGCCCGGAGCAACCACTCAAGGGCGTTCGCATTATGGGCTCGTTGCACATGACCATCCAGACCGCCGTGCTCATCGAAACGCTCGTCGCGCTCGGTGCCGAGGTGCGTTGGGTTTCCTGCAACATCTTCTCGACGCAGGACCACGCCGCCGCGGCCATCGCCGCTGCAGAAGTTCCGGTCTTCGCTTGGAAGGGCGAATCGCTCGAAGAATATTGGTGGTGTACTTGGAAGGCGCTGGTCAATCCGGCTGGCCTCGGCCCTGAACTCATCGTCGATGATGGTGGCGATGCGACCCTGCTGATCCATAAAGGCTACGAACTCGAAAATGGTTCCGACTGGGTGAACACCCCATCCGGTAACCACGAGGAACAAGTCATCAAGGATCTCCTCAAGGATGTGCACGCCAAACAACCCGGCATCTTCGCGAAGATCGTGAAGGACTGGAAAGGCGTTTCCGAGGAAACCACCACCGGGGTCCATCGTCTCTATCAAATGGCCAAGGCCGGCACTTTGTTAGTTCCCGCGATCAACGTGAATGACTCTGTTACTAAGTCAAAGTTCGACAACCTTTACGGCTGCCGCGAGTCCCTCGTGGACGGCATCAAGCGCGCCACCGACGTGATGATTTCCGGCAAGGTCGGCGTCGTCTGCGGCTATGGCGATGTCGGCAAAGGCTGTGCCCAAGCACTCCGTGGCCAAGGTGCACAAGTCGTCGTCACTGAAGTCGATCCGATCTGCGCGCTGCAAGCAGCCATGGAAGGCTTCCGCGTCCTCACTCTCGAAGACACGCTCGGCTGGGGCGACATTTACGTCACCACCACTGGCAACTTCGACATCATCCGCCTCGAGCACATGGAGAAAATGAAGGATCAGGCCATCGTTTGTAACATCGGTCACTTTGACAACGAAATCCAAATCGACAAGCTCAACACCGCCCCCGGCGTAGTCCGCACGAACATCAAGCCACAGGTGGACAAATACACCTTCCCGACCGGCAACAGCATTTACATGCTCGCGGAAGGCCGCTTGGTAAACCTCGGCTGCGCCACCGGTCACCCGAGCTTTGTGATGTCTAACAGCTTCACCAACCAGACACTTGCGCAAATCGACCTCTGGAAAAACCGGGCGACTAACAAACCCGGCCAAGTCACCGTGCTGCCGAAACACCTCGACGAGGAAGTGGCCCGTCTCCACCTCGCCAAGGTTGGAGCCAAGCTCACGACTCTCACACAGGAGCAAGCGGACTACATCAACGTGCCAGTTGCAGGGCCCTACAAGGGCGAGCAATACCGCTATTGAGCGGGTCGGTTTTGGGTATTTCAATCAGTCAACCGTGCTTTCGGTTGACTGATTTTTTGTGAAAAAAGTATTGAAACAATTCATATGGTGGATTATAATGTCTCGCATGAAACAAAAGTGTGTAAGCTACTGGGACCATATCCCACCGGAAACGTCGGTTCTGAAGGAGCCGGAAGCCGCCTACATGATCGAGCGGGTCCGGGACGGGCTGCCCTTCGCGGAGTTTCATGCCCTGCGTGAAATGCTCGGCGTGACCGAGGAGCGTATGGGGGCTTTGCTGGGAATGTCACGGGCCACGCTGCACCGCCGGAAAAAAACGGGTGTCCTAGACCGTGCGGAGTCGGACCGGCTGGTGCGTTACGCTCGGCTCATGTCACACGCCGCCGCCGCCCTCGGCGGAGGGGGCGGAGCGCGGTCATGGCTGGTGACCCCTGCCATCGCCTTCCATGGCGAGTGTCCGTTGGACTATGCGGACACGGAGATCGGTGCCCGTGAGGTGGACGCGCTGTTAGGGCGCTTGGAACACGGCGTGTTTTCCTGATCATGCCCCAGTTCTACCGCATCGTGCAGGCACATTGGGCCGCCACCGCGCTGGATGGCGAGGGCGCGCGGCTCTATGGCGGGCGCTGGAACTCACCGGGCGTCGCGGCGGTCTATTTGGCGGAATCCCGCGCCCTCGCCGCCCTCGAAATCCTGGTTCACGCCCCGCGCGAGGCGCTGGTGTTAGACTGGATCGTCATCGAAGTGGAAATCCCGGATTCCATGATCGAGCGAGTCCCGTCCGCGAAGTTGCCGGTCAATTGGCGAATGCATCCATCTTCGCAAACCGCGCAAACCTTCGGCAGCCGGTGGCTGCGTGACTATCAAAATCTAGCGCTGCGGCTGCCGAGCGCCGTCATCCCGGAAGAAAGCTCCCTGTTGCTCAATCCCTTGCACCCGGCCATGCGGGACATGAAACCGGGAAAGCCCAGCGCCTTCAGCTTTGACTCACGGCTTGCGGTTTGATCTGGTATTTCGCGAGCCCGCGCCTAGGTCCGAGCAGGTGCGCGCCTTGGGGGTCCACTAGAAAATAGCCAGCCAGTGCGCGTCTGCCTAACAGCATCGGGCAGAGCATTTCAGAGCGGTTCGCCAAACTAACGAGAATGCTCCAACGAAATCCACTGGGTAGGACTGCGGTGGTTTCTATGAAAATCCGTTTCGCCGCCTTGCCCGAGGAACTGCGGACGAGGGCGGTGCGGGCGACGGCGGCGGTGCAAAAGATTTGTTCGTTGTAGTGATTGGTGGTGGTGAAACTTACGCTTTTTTCATCTGGGGAAAGCACCACCTTGTTCGCATGGATGCTGGAGCTGCGGGCACCGCTGTCGGTCTTCGCATTGAGCGGCGAAACGCCGAGATCCGGCAGGGCGATCCACTCGCGGCGGCCGATGATGAGCTTCGGCGTGGCGGCATCGCGCGATGGCAGGCCGAGCTCGGTGGCGAGATTCAGTGTGTCCGCCTCGACCGGCTCTGGGACCGCTTTGAATATGCGATGGGCTTGCATGGGGGACGGCTGTTAGTAGTTAGAGGTTAGAAGTTATTGGGAAAATTTTGTTGGATCGATCTAGTCCATGGGGCTCAAGAGTGAGGCGGCCATGGCGCGGGCTTGTTCGCCGCCACCGCCTAACATGCGGACGAGCTCTTGGATGCGGGTTTCGCCACTTACCGGGAACAAGCGTGAGCGAGTGCGCCCGCCGGAGACTTCCTTTTCGACCACGAAGTGATGGGTGGCCGTCGCCGCGACCTGCGGGAAATGGGTGATCGCTACGACCTGATGGCGGGTGCCGAGTGCTGCCATTTTGCGACCGACCGCTCTAGCGACTTCGCCGCCGACGTTGGCGTCGATTTCATCGAAGACCATCAGCGGCGTGGCATCCTGATCGGCGAGGGCGGATTTCACCGCGAGCATCACGCGGCTGATTTCTCCGGACGAGGCGATCTGGCGGAGTGGCAGCAGCGGCTCGCCCGGATTTGGGCCGAACTGGAATTCGATAGCCTCCAAGCCCTGTGGACCCGGTTCTGTTAGCGACTTGAGTGGAGCCTCGAAGGAAGATTGCTTGAACCCGAGATCCTTGAGCTGTGAGGAAATTTCCTTCGCCAGCTTCGGCGCGGCTTTTTTCCGCAGGGTTCCGAGCGATTTCCCTCCGGCATCCAAAGCGGCGCGGCAGGCGCTGAGTTCGGCGGTGAAGGCTGCGAGTTTTTCGCCCCGGTTCTCGATGGTGTCCAAGCGGGCGGCGGCGGCATCCCGGCGGGCGAGCACATCGGCGAGGGATGGGCCGTATTTCCGCTTCAGGGATTCGATGAGATTCACGCGCTCTTCTAGGCTCGCGGCCTCGGCGGGGTCGATGTCGAGTTCCCTGGCGTAGTCGTCGAGATTGCCTTCCAGATCTTGCAGTTCTAGGCAGGCCGTCGCTAACGAGGCGGTGCGCTCGTGGATCGACGGGTCGAGTTTTTCCAATTCCCTAACTAACCGCTGCACTTCGCCCAAGCGTTGCAAAATTCCGTCCTCGCCATTGAGGGCGTTGAGCGCCGCCGCCGCCGCTTCCACCAGACGGCTGGCATTTGAGGCCCGCCGCCAACGGTCCTCTAACTCGTGCTCGTCTTCCGGTTTCAAGTTCGCGCCATCAATTTCCTGAAGCTGATAGCGCAGCAAATCCAGTTCCTGCTCGCTGGCATTTTCCGCATGGCGGATTTCCTCTAACTCCGTCGCCTTCGCCCGCCACGCGCGGTAGGCATCACGGTAGGTGGAAACGGCGGCATCTGCGCCCGCGTAGGCATCTAACATCGCTAACTGGCGCTCGGTGGATAACAACGACTGGTGATCGTGCGGGCCATGGAGATCGACGAGATGTTCGCCCAGCCGTTTGAGCAAACTGAGCGTCACTGGTGAATCATTGATAAACTGGCGGTTCACGCTTTGGCCGATCACCCGGCGGATGATGAGTTGCGTGTCATCGCAGAGATCGAGGCCGCCATCGGCGAGGATGGCATTGATCTCGCGGGCGTCCTTCAATTCGAAAACCGCCTCCACCGAGCAGGCCTCCTCGCCCGTGCGGATCAGATTTTTTTCCGCCCGTTCGCCGAGGACCAGCTTGAGTGCACCGACGATCACTGATTTTCCCGCGCCCGTTTCCCCGGTCACGCTGATAAGGCCGGAGCCGAGTTCCCAGGCGAGTTCATCGACGAGGGCGAGGTTGCGGATTTTGAGCAGGGTGAGCATGCGGTGGGCGGAACGTCGCGCATTATGCAAGCCCGGCCGGGGGAAGCAATCGCGGGGTTTTCTGCCGGGCTTTTTCCTTGATCCGACCAGGGCGAAACTTTTTTCTAAGGATTTTCCCCCAGCCGTGTCTTTATAGATGGAAAGCATGACCATACGACCGTCGTTTCATGGAAACTCAAACCGCCACTGTCCGTTCCTCGGCTGACGCCAGACGGACGCCCGTGATTCCGCTGCACCGACCCATGGAGGCAAAACCATCACTCCGGCAGGTCTTCGATGCGGAAGAATCACCGCTGCTCCGCTATGCCCATAGCATGGTCGGCCAGCGGGAAACGGCGGAGGATCTCGTGCAGGATGCTTTTCTGAAATTACATGCTCACTGGGAAGAAGTCATCCATCCCCGCGCCTGGCTTTTCCGCTGCATCAGAAATTTAGCCCTCAGCCACATCCGCGACCACAAACGCGAAACCCACCTAGAACCCGGCCGCGAGTGGGAAAGCCCCACGCCCGATCCCGAACAAGCCCTCGGCAAACTCGAAGCCATAGGCACCCTGCAATTGTTAGTCGCCGAACTCCAAGAAGACGACCGCGCCCTGCTTTTCCTCAAATACATCGACGGACTCAAATACGACCAAATCAGCCAACGCACCGGCCTCAGCATCGGCAACGTCGGCTACAAACTCCACCACGCCCTCAGAAACCTCGCCGATTCCCTCCGCAGTCTCGGGGTCGAGAGCGCGGAGGGCTGATAGGGGATCATGGATCGCCGATGGAAGAATCACACGAATCCAAAAACCACCAAACGCTCTCATCCCATTTCACCACAACCTCTTCATCCCTGATCCCCTATCTTTCCCATGAATCCCGAAACTCCATTCACCATTCACGGCGACGAAGCCGTCGAGGCGCGCATTGTCGCCTGGGTCCTCGGTGAAGCTTCCGCCTTCGAGACCGCCGAGCTGGAACGCCTCTGCGAGGAACGCCCAGAGCTGCTAGTTTTCCGCCGCCGAATGCGCGCCCTCCACGGCCTTCTAACCGAAGCCGAAGCTGCCGAACCCGACAACTCTTGGAAATTGCCGCCGGAAAAACGCCGGATCTTGGATGAAATTTTCGGCCCGGAAAATGTCGTGCGGCTCGAACCTGATAAGGAACACCGCATCCGCCGCAGCGGGCGAAGGGCGATGTTTGCCATCGCGGCGTGCTTGGTGCTGACGATTGTTGTTTTGCGTTTGGTGCCACGGAAATATGATGGAGAGGCGATGATCGAGATCAAACCTAGATCCCCCAGTATGACTCCGCTGGGAACTGGGTTTGGCGAGTCATCGGGTGCGTCACAGATGACGCCTCAGTTCTTTGCGACGGAATTTGAGAAAATTAAAAGCAGCAACTCACTGGGAAAAGTTGTGGATAATCTAGAGTTGGCGGATCGCTGGCATGTGGACAAGGAAACTGCGGTCAGAAAACTCAAAGACAGTGTCACATCCGAGAACATTCGCGGAACGGATTTAGTTGCCATCCGTGTTCGAGATGCCAGCAAACAAGACGCCTCCGAGATCGCCATGGAAGTGGCCAGAGCCTACAAGGCTTATCGGTCCGAAATTGAAAACCGGGACGCGGATCGTGCGCAGTTTGAACTTAACAAAGCCGTCCGCGATCAGGAAGACAAAGTTGAGGAACGTCGCAAAGTCCTCGCGACTATTGTTAGGACCAAGGGTATTATCTACAAAGGACAAGACTCATTCTATGGCCAATCTGGAGTTAATGAGGATCAGGGGGGGAGGAACGCACTTCAAGCGGAGGCAAACAAATTAGCCGACGCTCGCGAAGAGGCGATCAAGCGCGGCTTGGATGCCCAAGATTACGTCGATGCCAAACGCGATTTCGAAACTGACCAAGAGCTGCTCCAAAAGATGAGGCTGAAGCAGATTGGACAGCAGATGATCGAGAAGATGACGGAAGATAGTATCGTCATCCATGAGGGTAGCGACAGCCATGCGCTGGCACTCTCGGCACAGGCAAAAGCGGCAGCCAAGCCAGTCGCACCAGCAAGCCCGGCTGTTGTTTCACCACTCAAGGGTGAGCCGCCTAGGCCATCGGAATCAGCCCCGCGTGCAGACTTCGCCTACAAGTTGGATTCCCCCGCCGCCCGCAAACCGCAGGCCGCAGCGCAAGCCGCCCGCCAGCAACAACAACTCGCTCAGTCCTCCGCTCTACAGGGTGGCGAGAAGCGGGTTTTCGCCGAGGGTGCGTCTGCTCAACAAGAACTTCCCGCGTCATCTCCGTTGCCGCAGTTGGCACCATCCGAATTCGGAGAAATGTCATCACTAAACAGTCTCAGTGGTGGCGGCATGTCAGGCGGACTTGGGGGCCGCGGGTCCGGTCACGGCTTTGGTAGCGGCGCGGGTGGCGGTATCGGTGTTGGTGCTGGCAAGGATACAGGTGTCAATGCTGATAAAGAGATTTACTATTCGAGTTCTGATAGAAAGGACAAGCCCGCCAGCGATCAGTTTGCTTCGGGCAAACCACAGGCAACAACCGCGAGTGCATTAGCAGCCGATCCATTTTCGGCAAACCCGGATGAGCGTGTGCCCGGCGCGAATGCTGCAAGTGATGGATTCACATCGACGTCAGAATTTAACTATCGGGTGACAGACAAAGAGGTGCATAGTTTGCGGGGACCGGAGCGCTTCAAATCCGCCTCTAATGTGAAGGCCAAAGCATGTTCTGTTACCACGAAATTGAGTGGTGAGAACACTTATACAGGCGAGACCGAAGTGAGTGCGGGTACGCTGATGTCTGCTCAAGGTGAACTCGCCAAGGCCAAGGAAAACAAGGCCCAGCCTGCCACGAAACCACCCGTCCTTGCCGCCAAGGACACAGTGGAAAAATCTCTCTCAGAACCCGCCAAGTTTGACAGGCAAGGTTTAAGCAAATCTGGTAGCGGCCAACTCACACTCGCGAGCGACAAAGATTCAGCAGATCCACCCACAGCCGGGCAGGTCGCGGGTAGCGGTAGAGTGATTGATGACGCAGATGCCAAGCCCGCCGACATGGGACGAGTCACACACTCAACTTCTGAATTCGCTGAAAAAAAGCGGGGTGAAAAAACTGTTTCCCCCGCTGACACCCTCGGTGCCCTCGACGGCCCGGCTAACGGAGTTACAAATGGCTTGAGATCAGGTGACTTAGCAATCAATGGCAATAGTATCGACGCAATTCTCAATAATCCCAATCGCACGGCAGGACAACCTGGTCAGCCAACTGCGGCGAGCAAGAAAGCGAACGCCGATGTTACAAGAGAATTCAAGTATCCATCCGAGTATGAGTCTCCCCAACTGCCGAATCAATCTGCGGCTAAATTTTCGAATGATGCAGATGCGGCGATTTCAGGAAAAGTGCCATTGTTAGGCGATGTGCCTGTGATTGGCCGTTTGCTTAAAACGACCCAATCACTTTCCAAGCCTACGGAACACGAGACTCCTGGTATGTTATATACAAAAGACGCCACGGACATCACTGAGAGCGTAAAAAATGAGATGGATGAAGCCAAAGGAGCGAAGTCCGATGCTTCGTTTGATGGTAATGTGGACTATAGAGCATCAATCTCAGGGAAGCCAACAGAAGCTGGTGAGATGGATCCGTTCTGGGACACTTCAAAAACGGTAAAGCCGAGTGACAAAGATCGCTCTGGAAGCACAGAGTATGAAATTCATACGGGTTCTTCTTCTCAATATTTGTTTAGAGGGGTGGATTTAAGCGAGCCAAAGGAGGTGAAGGTGAACTTGACAGACCTGATGGAAGAAATTTCCGCCACAGAAACTCCATACTCCACCTTTTCCCTCAACATCAACGACGCCTCGTTCCAGCTTGCCAAAGCAGCGTTGGCGAAGGGTGAACGCCCCGATCCTAACAGCATCAAGCCCGAACAATTCTACAATGCCGTGGACTACGGCGACCCCGCGCCGACTGCGAACGAACCGGTCGCCGCCACGATCGAGCAGTCGGCCCATCCGATCATTCCCGGCAGGAATCTGGTCCGCGTCGCACTCCGCACCGGCTCGGTCGGCCACAGCGCCGCACAAGCACTGCGGCTCACGTTATTAGTCGATCAATCCGGCTCGATGGTTAGAGAAGACCGCCGCGCCGCGATGGAACATGCGCTGGCCCAACTCTCGGGCTTGCTGACGCCTAACGACACGATTTCCGTCATCGGTTTTTCCCGCACCCCGCACCTGTTAGCCGATGGTATGAGCGGCGATCAAGCCACGAAGCTCGGTGAAATGGTCAATCAAACTGCGAGCGAGGGCGGCACGAATTTGGAGGAAGCCATCAAGCTCGGCGGTCAGTTAGCCCGGCGTCACCAACTCGCTGGGGCACAGAATCGCATCGTTCTTTTCACCGATGGCGCGGCAAATCTCGGCGATGCCAATCCGGATCGCCTTGCCACCTTGGTGAAGGCATTCCGTCAGCAAGGACTCGCCTTCGACATCGCCGGCATCGGTGCGGATGGCCTGAACGACCGACTCCTGAGCGATCTCGCCCGCAATGGCAATGGCCGCTACTATGTTGTCGGCAGTGAAGCGAACGACAGCTTCGCCCGCCAGCTTGCCGGAGCCTTCCGGCCGGCGGCGGAGAACGTGAAAGTCCAAGTGAATTTCAACCCGCAACGCGTCGGGAAATACAAGCTCATCGGCTTCGAGAAGGACCGCCTGAAGACCGAGGATTTCCGCAACGACGCCGTGGACGCCGCTGAACTAGCCGCCGACGAAGAAGGAGTCGCGATCTATCTAGTCGAGCCGTTGGCCGATGGTAACGGCGAACTCGGCGAGGTCAGTGTGCGTTTCCACGACGTGGCGAGCGGCGAAATGGTCGAGCGTTCCTGGACCCTACCCTACGATTCCAAGGCCACCGCCTTCGACCGTGCCACGCCTTCCATGCAACTCGCGGGACTCTCGCTGTTAGCCGCTGAGAAGCTGCGCGGTGGCCCGTTGGCGGACGCCATCGACTTCAAACAACTCACCGGACCCGCCGCTTTCGTGAGACAATTCTACGGCAGCAGCGCCCGCGTCGGCGACATGCTCCACCTCATCGACGCCCTCAAATAACGGACCGTGAAGCCAGAGTATGCGATAGCAGACATGCCTTCACTGGCGAAGCCCCGGCTAGCTGACAACTAGGCAAATTCATTTCGCCCGCCAATTTTACCAAGCCTTTACCCAACACACGGAAAGCCCGTGATAGAAAACCAAGTCATATGAAAATAACATCAGATCGGATCGAAGTACAGCCTAAGGCGCGGGAACACTCTTGTCCCTGCTTGGTGTGGACAGTAGTGTCCACACTCCTTATTGCTCTAACCAGTCTCGCGTTCGCTCAGGAACCCGACGAGCGCGTCGTCCTCGTTCCGCTGGGCAAGGCTCCCAAGGAAGCGCCCTTGTTCTTCTCCGCCGCCGCCGAGGTGAAAGCGCAGGTCAGCCTGACCACGCTCACCAGCGAGCAACAGATCGACTTCAAGATTCATCAGGGGAAACCTGAATCCCTCAGCCTCGGCCTCAGCGGTGCGGGCGAGGTGCTTGCCGTCACTGGCGAGGGACTGCGGGATTGGGCGGTTCGTGTCGCGGAAAATGGCGTCCGCTTTCTCGACGTGCGCCCGGTCCTCAATGCGGATACGCCTCTAACCACCTTGCAAATTCATGTTAAAACCCGGCTCAAGCTCGGGAAATCTGTCGCCAGCCTGTTGCTCCCCGGCCCCGGCATGGCGACGGGATTTTCGCTAACAGTCGCTGTCTCCACCGACGTTGGAACCGACCTGCGCGTGACCCGCGTGGACGGACTCTATCCGGTGGATGACTCGAATGGGCGTAAGTTTCTCGGCTACGGCGCGGCTGGGCTGGACTTCGAAGTTACACCGGCTGGTTCCACAGCGCGTGGCTTGGAATTGCTGAACACCGCTTTGAATGGCAAGCTCGCGGCCGATGGAAACAGCATTGCCTTTCATCTAACCGGTCAAGCCCGAGCTGTCGCAAATGGCTCGGCGGCGGAACTTTTCAGCGGCAGCGCGGCGCTATCAGGCGGCGTGTCCGGCGATGGCTGGCATGTGGTGCTAAAAGCCAAGGACGGCTCCCACGGCTACGATTTGGTGGCCGAGCGCAGCGGCGATTTCCCAGTGGCGATGGATTTCGTAGTGCCGGTGTCACGCAAGGGCGACTGGCGCTTGTTGGATTTTAAACTGCCCGCAGGCGTCGTGGTTCCTGTTAGCATCGAGGGCTTAGGCAAGGGCGTGTCCTTCGATCGTGGCCTCGCAGTGGTGCCGGAGCGTATGGGCGAGGCGTGGCGCGGATTTCTCCCGGCGAACGGCTTGGCGGCGATGGCTTGGCGCACTGCCAGCGCGGTGGCCGATGGAGCCCTGTTTTTCTCCAGCACCGAATCGAGCGATGTTAGAATCGGCAGCGGCTTGATGCGACAGTTGACGGTGGTGGATCTGCGATTACTGCAAGGCAAGCTTGCGGCGCTGTCGCTTACGTTAGATGGCCCCGGCGAGGTGCTGGCGGTGACGGGCGAGCCAGTGCTCGGCTGGTCGGTCGTGGAGGACGGCGGCAAGCGGCGGCTGGAAGTGAAATTGAGCCGACCCATCGAAGGCGGCGGGCGGATCGTGGTGGAAGCCCAGG
This sequence comes from Akkermansiaceae bacterium, assembly GCA_043758445.1. Lineage (GTDB taxonomy): Bacteria > Verrucomicrobiota > Verrucomicrobiia > Verrucomicrobiales > Akkermansiaceae > Luteolibacter. The sequence continues at coordinate 35,815 of JAYVNM010000064.1, forward strand.
CGGCGCTCGGTGGATTTCCCGTTAGAGCGGAGGCCTTGCGGATGGTGCCGGTCGGTGCGCTGCGGCACAGCGGCTGGCTGCGGGTGGCGAACGAGGGTGCAGTTAGAATCGAGGTGGTCGAGGCACGGGGCCTGATCCAGCTCGCCCCTGGCCAATTTCCCGGTGGTGTGGATGAGTCGTTGCGGCAGGTTTTCGTCTATCGGTTTCCCGCAGCGGACTACGGCTATGCGATTCAAGCGGATCAGGTTTTGCCTGAAGTCGGCGTGACTGAGGTGACCGTGTATGAACTCGCCGAAACCGACCGCCGGATGTTTTCGGATCTGGAACTCGACATCCGCGAGGCCCCGTTGCGCGAGTGGGAAATGGAAATCCCCGCCGATCACGCGGTGGCCTCGGTGACTGGCGCGGAAGTGGCGGACTATGCGGTGGCGAGCGACGTGAAGGATGGCCGTCGTCGGCTCAAGATTCTGTTCAAGGAGCCGGTGATGAACCGTCAGTTAGTGAGCGTGCGGTTAGAGAAAAATGACGCGGCGAAGGCCGGGGCGTGGGAGCTGCCACCGCTCGGATTTCCGGGGGTGAAATCCAGGCGCGGCTACGTCGGCGCAGTCGCGGCGGCGGGCTATCGCTTGGTGGCCGGAAAAACCACTGGCGTGGCCGAGGTGCCAGTCACGTTTTTCCCGAAGAAAACCGCTGGCCTGCAACAGGCATTCCGCCTGCGGGAAGGGGCATGGCAGGTCGGTCTAGCAGTCGAAGCGCTCGGTCAAAGCGTGCAGGCGGACGTGTTCCACCTCTACTCGCTCAAGGCGGGCGCGGCGTATGGCAGCGTGCTGATTAACTATTTCGTGGTCGGCGCACCTGCTACCGAGTGGAAAATTTCCGTGCCCAAGGAAATTGGCAACATCGACGTGACCGGACAAAACGTGGGCCGCGATTGGCGGCGCGAGGGCGACATGGTGATCGTGCCGCTGTCGCGTCCGGTGCTCGGCACAGGCACGGTTCTGCTGACCTTCGAGCAGCCGATGAGTGCCCGTGGTGGCGATCTAACACCAGGCGGGGTCCGGCCACTCGATGTGCAAGCGGAACGCGGCTACGTGCAGGTGGTCAGCCCGTTGCAGGTGAAATTTTCCAAGCCTGTTAGTGAGGGGCCATTGTTGGCAATCGACCCGACGGAGCTCCCTGCGGAGTTCCGATTACTCAGTAGTGCGCCGACTCTGGCCGCTTGGCAATACACTGCGCGAGATTTCAAGATCGGGATGAAAATCGAGTGGTTCGAGCCGGGTGAAACGGTGGAGCAGGTGGTCGATTTCCTCAAGCTCTCCAGCCAAGTTTCACGGGATGGACAATGGGTGACGGACGCCCGGTTTTTCGTGAAATCCCGCGCCCGTAGCGCCCTGCGCGTGAGCCTGCCTAACGGGGCTGCGCTGTGGGAGGCAAAGGTCAATGGCGAGGCTGTCAATGCCCGTGCCGACGGTGGCGAAATCCTGGTGCCGCTGCCTTCGCAAACCGATCCGAACCACGCGGTGGAAGTCACCCTGCGTTATGGCGCTCGTGCGACAAAGGCAACGCGTCTGAGCCTAGCGGCACCGAAGCTGGCCGCGCCCGTAGTCATCGGCGAGTGGACGGTGACCGGTGACGAGGGCCGCCAGTTGGTCCCGCACGGTGGCTCGGCGGAATTGGTGCGTCCCGCGCTTGCTGAAAGCGGCTGGGAATGGATCGGCAGACACACGAAAAAGTCCGGAATTTTTCTCATGTTAGGCATCGCGGCTGTGTTGCTAGGCATCAGGCAGACCGGCGGCGTGCGGCGGATGCTTTCGCTAGTGTTAGGTGTCGCTTTCAGTATCAGCGCCTTGGGCATCGGCCTGTCGGCGGCGGCAACCGGCCGGGGCAGTGCGGCAAAGTTGGAATATGCCGCGCCGGTGGTGGCGGCAGGCAGCGAGGTGGCGGTGGACATTGGCAACGTAGCGCCATGGGTGGCGCAAACAGGGTGGCAGGCGTGGCTATTAGTTCTGCTAGGAGCGGCGTTGTTCGGCCATGGCGTGATTATCCGCAATGCTTGGGAGAAAGCTGGCGGGCTAGTTCTGCTAAGCGCGGCATTTCTATCGATCCGTGGCGGCGCGGCCCTGTTCTTTGTGGCCGCAGCTTTGATCGCCATGGCATGGTTGCTGCCCCGCATCTGGCAGTTGATCCGTGATCGGCGAGCGCCCAAGCTGGCGGAGGCGGCGGTGGCGCTCGCACTTCTAACTGGCATCGGTTTCAACGACGCCCGCGCAGCGGAAATCCCCGGCATCAAGCCGGCGGAGTCGATGGTTCACAACTGGCAGATCCGGGATGGCCGCCTGCGCGGAACCATCGACGTGACCCTGCGTGGAGAGGCGGGCGACCGCTTTCTGTTACTACGCGCGCCCGCTGTATTGAGCGGCTTTGAAGGTGCCGGACTGCGGGTGGTGAAGGCTCCGTTAGATGGTGCCGACGCCTATTTTATCATCACCGAAACAGCGGGCCGGATGACTGGCAAGGCGGTGTTTGAAATGGCCGTCAGCGATGTCGGCAAAGGTTGGAAAATGCCCGGCGGCCCGGCGGCGATGCGGCAGGTGACGCTGCGTTGGGATCAGGCAGGCTGGGAATTCCTGTCACCCGGTGCCGCCAAGGTGACCGCTCTCGATGGTCTGGCCGCCACCGAGAGTGGTGCCGTGATGGTGCTCGGACCGGCGGACCCGGTAATCCTTCAGGCTCGGCCGAAACAACGGGATGTGAGCACCGAGGAAATCAAGTTTTTCGCCGAGGTTTCCAATCTCTATCTGCCCGGACCCGGCGTGGTCAATGGTCGCCACCGCGTCTCGATCCGCCCGGCGCAAGGGCGGGTTTCCTCGCTGGTAATGCAGATTCCCGATGGCTTTACAGTGAGCGATGTGGTGGACGGCCCGGTCGGTTCGTGGCGCTTCGATCCGGAAAAACGCGAACTCCGTGTGCCGATCGAGCCAGCCCAAGACGCGGCATTCGCGCTGACCATCGAGACCCAGCGCGGGGCTGGAGCGCTGCCGGTAGAACTCGCTCTTGCACCCGTTAGAGTGGTGGGAGCGGCGGGTGAGATCGGGTTTTTCGCCCTAGCTTTCGGTGAGGAAGCACAGCCAGAAACCGTGACGCTCGAGGGGCTTTCCAGGGTGAATCCGGAAGATTTCAACGGCAGCTTGTTGCCGCATGACAAGGAAGGAAACCCGCTCGCGCTCATCCAGCACGCCTTCCGCTACGGCGCGGGGCAAGTCATGGCGCATGTGAAAGTCGCCGCCGTCGCGCCCGAACTACGGGCGGATTCGTGGCAGTTGGTTTCGCTCGGCGAGGACCGTCTGGTGGTCGCCACCGATCTCACGGTCATGATCACTCGCTCGGGCGTGTTCCGCCTGGCGCTCGAAGTGCCGGAGGGCTTGGAAATCGAAACCGCCACCGGCGAGGGACTGAGCCATTGGACGGAGAGCAAGATCGACGGCAAGCGGATCGTCACCCTGCATCTCACCGGCAAGACGATGGGCAAGCGCGAGTTCAGTCTAACCATGACCGGTCGCCCGCCGGGAGCGCAGGAAAAATGGCAGGTGCCGCGGCTGTCCCTGCGCGAGGCGTCGCGGGAAACCGGCGTCGTCACCGTAGTCCCCGAGCGTGGCCTACAAGTGCGTGCCGTGGATCGAAAGAATATCTCCCAGCTAGATCCCCGCGAGCTCGCGGGAGCGCCCAAGGAATCCGCCCGCGCCGCCGCCCGGCCCGGTGCGCTGGCCTATCGTTTGCTGCAAAGCGATTGGTCACTCGGCCTCGCGATCAGCCGGCTCGATCCATGGGTGACGACCCAAGTTTTTCATGAAGCTACCTTGCGCGAGGGGCAGATGCTCACCCGCGTCGCGATCAACTATAAAATCGAAAACGCCGCGCTGAAATCCCTGCGCATCCGCATCCCCGGACTGGATGCGACCGCCGCCGCGACCGTGCGGGCGAGCGGTGCCGCCGTCGCCGATCTGGTGCCGGTCGCAGGCGAGCCGGGGTTGTGGGAAATCCGCTTCCAACGTGCGGTGGCCGGGGAAACCAGCGTCGAGCTGAATTACCAACGCGCCAGCAAGGACGATGGTGGTGAGAAAATCGAACCTATTGTGTTAGAACAGGTGCGCCAACTCGTTTATTTCACCGCCATCCGTGCGGGTGGTCGGCTGGAGTTGGAGGCCGGCACGCTCCCACGCGGCTGGCAACGCGCGGATTGGGCTGTCGTGCAAACCACGCTTGGCCAGGCTGCTGGCAACGTCGCGCCGCTGATGGCCTTCCGCGTGGCCGATCCCGAGGGGCCGTTGTCGGTGGTTTTGAAACGCCATCAGCTCGCGGATTTGCAAAAGATTCGTGTCGCCGAAGGTTCTCTAACCACGCTGATGTCACCACACGGGGACGCCCTAACGGCTGTTGATTTAAAAATGCAGGTCGTCGGCAAGGCGACGCTGCGCCTGAAATTACCGCCTGGTGCTGCGCTCTTCAACGTGCTCGTCAATGACGAGGGCGCGACCTTGGTGCGTGAGGGGGATGGCTGGTTGTTCTATGTTTTCCCCTCGCCCGAGGTCGGCCATCCGGCCACAGTCCGCTTCGTTTATTCTTCGGGAACCGACAAAGGTAAGCGACTGGAAGGACCAGTCATCAATGTGCCGATGGAAAATCTAACCTGGCGTGTGCTGGTGCCGGAAGGGTGGAAAATGGCCGGTCACGGCGGCGATTTCGATTTGAAACAACAGGCCGCCATGGGCTCGTTCCGGCTGGAGGATTACCAATCGTTCGTGACTAACAAAAAAGAAACGGACTCGAAAAGCGCGGTTGCCCTGCTCGATCAGGCCAACACTTGGCTGCGGGAGGGTGATCAGGAAAAAGCCAGCCAAGCATTCAGTAACGCAGTCCGCAGCAACCAGCTCGACGCGGCTTCCGGCGAGGACGCCCGCGTCCAGCTCCGCCAGCTCAAGACTCAGCAAGCCGTGCTCGGCCTCAACACCCGCCGCCAGAAGCTGGTGATCGATAACAGGCTCGCCGCGCCCCAAGCCGAGAACGCCCAACTCGACCGCGCTGCCGAGGCAAACCCGGTGCTGCGCGGCGGCTACAACTACGACCCCAAACAGTTCGACCGTTTTCTCGAAGGCAACACTGCCGATGAGAACTCCGCGCTTAAGGAAATCGCCAACCACATCGTCACCCAGCAGCTTGCCGCCGAGCCCGCGCCCGTCGCCTTGGACGTCACCCTGCCGGAACGCGGCACCGTTCTCACCTTCGGCCGCAGCGTACAGGTCGATGGCCAGAAGCCAATGGCTATCACCCTCGACCTCAAGCGCACCGGCAGCGGTTTCGCCTGGTTAGCCGTGCTTCTCTGCCTGCTGCTAGGCGCGCTGGGAGGGACGAGACGGTGGGTAAAGACTGCATCAGAAGACTGATCAATCCTTACGTGAGGAATGCTATTACTAGAAAATGACGAAATGATTTAATAATGAAAGTGTTGGGCAAAATTTTAGGAAAATCTGAAAATTAGTTAGCTACTGTATCATCATGATAAAAAGCCTGACCCGAATGCCACGGTTTTAAGCGGATTCTCGGGGACTTCAAAGGATTTGCTCGTGTAAAAACCACATAACCCGGAATCGCACAACCCTTGCAACGGCGGGGCTGAAGGTAGCCGCGAGATTCCGAATCCTTGATTTGACGGGGTTTGCCTTCCCGACGGACTGCTTAAAACCGTGGCATTCGGGACAGGCCTTTAATCAAAAATCTTTTCTCACCGTCGCTTCGCGTCCCGCAGCCAAGTCATGCCGCAACCGGAAATTCTCAAAACTTGGCCCGGCGTAGCGTAGCGAAGACGGCCCATTCTAAAACCAACAAAAACCCAGACCTTTCGCGTTCGGTTAGTCCCCGAAACTCCGCCAAATCCTTCCGCCAACACCAACGTGCTTTTTGTGTCTTCACTGCATTCATGAAATGCCTTTTAGGAACTCATGACGGCCAAGTCAATCGTAAAAGTGTTCAATGGAACACTTTTTTACAATAAGGAGTCGGGACACTCTTGTCCCGCCTTCCATGCCCGCGGTCCCGTATATCTGCTAGAGCATCCCACCCGGAAACGCCCCGCCAGAATCCACCTGATATACGCACCCGTCAAAAATAATCCTTGTAAAATCAAGGAATCCCAGACAATTTTTCGCAGTAGCCCTAACCGGATATCGCCCGTAAAGGCTCTACGAATAAAATCTGTTCGAAGAAATGAAAAAGACAATTATCAAATTCCTATTAATCGTGCTAACTCTCCAAATGCAACAGGCTTTTGGAGCAAGCGAAGACCCACGCTTCCTAGTCCCAACAAATCCCCGCGTAGAGAACTCATATATGAAGAGTGCCTCTGAGATAATGATGAAGATTTTCAATCGGAAGTCTTGCGCACTCCAGTCTTTGAAAGAGATAAAGAAGGTCGGCGGCACTTATATAGTTTCGCTATCAGTTGCTCTTGATGGCATCAAGACACCAGTCACAGAGAAGGACTTTGAACGATTTAATGAGTTTTTTCAGCCGTTTATTAAGGCGCAAATCGCTCTTTACAAATCAAAAGGCAAAAAGATATCAAGCATTAACAATAGCTTTAGTACTGACGGTGACTACACGAAGAATAACCTTCCTACTATGACTTACATTCTCTCCGGTGAAGAGAGCGAACTCTTTTTCATGAAGGTTACTTTTTCTGAGCGGCGAGGTGATTATCTTGTGGCAGATTTCACCCTCGCATCAGCCGAATAAAATCAAGATTCGAACAAGACGTGGATGGGCAACCCCCACTAGCACCTCTGTTCTCGATGCTCTCACGTAATTTTAACCTTCACACTGCAATCAACGCTGGCTCTCGCTAGTGGGGTGCCATCACTCCAACGTTCGGCAAAATACAAAATGAGCACTTGGCGACTATGCCCCACTTGCAAAAGCGATGATCGCAACGGACATCTATACGTCATGCGATGCGATAAGAATCATACTTTCTGTTCGAGTTGCCAGCGAACTGAATACGGAATTTTTGGAGGCGTTACTTCCTATTGTCCCAAGTGTAACTCAAAGATTCGAGTATCATAGGCGATATTGGTGAGACGGCTGACTACTCCAGTTCCAATACTTCGAGTTCAGATTCTGAAAGTAGTAACGATTGGATAGATACGTGGTCCTCCCATCTCGGCACAATGGGCGGTATTGCTGGCCTTTGCTTAGGAGCCGTTTGGGGTTGGGAAGTTGGCGGAGTGGGTGGAGTCTTATTGCTGGGGCCGATAGGCGGAGGGGTTGGCTGGATCATTGGAAGCATTGCACTTCAGGCGAACCTATTCATCGGATTCTGGGCCTTGGTTATTATCGGTGGCCTACTGCTGCTGGCTCTTTTGATCAATGGTTGTTCCTTCCTTTGGGGACTTGGCAAATGAACCAAAACAAACGCCTAACAATAAAGGGTGCTGCGAAGGCTGAGCGACAGCGAAGACTTCGGCTGCGCCCTTTGGTTGAACAAGCCCGAAGCGACGTGCGACTCGGC
>JAYVNM010000065.1:0-16840 GCA_043758445.1 Akkermansiaceae bacterium
GATCACCGCAGTCGCATAGGTCCCATAGATCGGAGCAGTTTTGTCAGAGAAGCCAGAGCTATGGCAAAAATGCCAGAGGTGCTCTGTTGACCGCTTACCAGCTTCTCGATGTCGAACCCTTCTTTTCGACCTGCTTCATGGGTGGATTCCACGGGTCGGCTACTTTCCAAATTCGCCGTTGTCGCCGTATCCTCCGCCTCATAAAGCAACTCCATTCTCGAAGCAAAACCACCTGCTCTAACTCAACACCCAAACACCAACCCCCGCACTCACTGCCCTGAGCCAAGGTTACACCTGCGACCAACGGGACGAGAAGCTAGCCGCCGTGTGGCAGAAAGCGCTAGCACTGGCGCAAGACTCGAACACCCCGCTGGCCGTGAAAGTCACCGCCCTCTCCATCGCCGGAGACAGCGGCGGCAAAGAAGTAAAGGAATTGGCGACCGGCCTACTAAAGAACCCGGAAACGCCGATGATCCTGCGAAAAGTGGCGGGGAAATGAGGGTTTTCTCTAAGCCGCTTCTATGCTAGAACGGCATCCGAAGCACGACTGAAGCGACGGCAACTGAAATAGTTTGTTACTGTTTCCTCATGCCCCTCTTCCTCTCAACCTCTTTCCATCAACTATCAACCATCCACTATCAACTTCTTCCCATGCCCTATCTCGTCACCATCGGCCTCGAAGTCCACTGCCAAGTCAAGACCCACACCAAGATGTTCTGCGGCTGTCGCACCTCTTTTGGCGATGCGCCTAACAGCCACACCTGCCCGGTCTGTCTCGGCCTACCCGGCGCATTGCCCGTCCTCAACCGCGAGGCCATCGAGAAAACCCTACTCACCGGACTGATGATCGACTGCGGCTCGCCGGAAATTTCGAAATGGGACCGGAAGAATTATTTCTATCCAGACATGCCGAAAAACTATCAGACCACGCAGATGGACCTCCCGCTCTGCATCGGCGGCGGAGTTCCACTTTACAATCATTGCTACCCGACGGATGCCCGGAAAAACATCGCCAACCCGGGCAAAATCGTCCGCCTCAATCGCATCCACCTTGAGGAAGACGTCGCAAAATCCACCCACCTTGGCAACTCATCGCTCATCGACTTCAACCGCGCCGGCACGCCGCTCATGGAGATCGTCACCGAGGCGGATCTTGAATCCGGCGAGGAGGCTTTTGCCTACGTCCGCTCGCTGCAAATGATCCTCCAGCAAGGCGGCGTGTCCGATGCCGATATGGAAAAAGGCCAACTCCGGTGCGACGTGAACATTTCCCTGCGGAAACAACCGGAAGAACCGTTAGGCCAAAAGGTCGAGCTGAAAAACCTCAACTCCATCTCCGCCATCCGCCGCGCCATTCATTACGAAATCCAGCGCCAGACCGAAGACCTCGACCGCGGCATCCCGCAGATCCAATCCACCCGCCGCTGGGACGACGACCGCGGGGAAACCCAAATGATGCGGACCAAGGAAGACGCCCACGATTATCGCTACTTTTCCTGCCCGGATCTATTACCCATCGAAACCGCACCGCTGTTAGCCAAGGTCCGTCCGCTCGTCCCCGAACTGCCGCACCAGCTTGCCGCACGCTTTGAAAATGCTCTCGGCGTCACCGCATACGATGCCGCCGTGCTGTCTTCGGACAAGCATCTCGCCCGCTATTTCGAGGCAGTCACCGACACCGCCATCCCCGGCAAGAAAGTCGCCAATTTCATCATCAACAATCTGTTAGGAACACTCAACGAGCGCTCGCTTGGCATTGAAGATTGCCCGGTCGTCCCGAAAAAACTGCGGGCGCTGTTGCTGTTAGTTGAAAACGGCACCCTCGCCGCGAATCAGGCCAAGGAGGTTTTTGCCGTCTTGTTCGATGCCCCGGACCAAGACCCCGCCGCCATCGCAGACAGCCTCGGTTTCAAACCCGCCGCCGCCGGTGATCTCGAAGAACTCGTCGCGCAAGTCATCGCGGACAACCCGACCGAAGTTGCCGCCATCCAAGCCGGCAATGAAAAGCTCCTGAATTTTCTAACAGGCAAAGTGATGAAATCCGCAGCCACCAAGCCGAATCCCAAACAAGTCACCGATCTGCTCCGCGCGCGGTTGCTGTGATAAGTTATACTGCCGCGCATCAAAATTTGTGGATACGTGGCGGCGGTTTTCAACCGCCACGCCTTGTTTATAGGTGCATGGCGGTTGAAAACCGCCGCCACGGTCGCGTCAAGTCGAACCTGACTAATCACAAATCTTGATGCGTGCTAGTGTCACATAAAATTCAAATTGCAGATAACGTGGCACAAAGCCGGTGGCATTCATGAATGTCTGTGAGTTTCGGAGTGCTGGGACATGTCCCAGCTTGAGGAAAACCACTTCTGGTGTCAGAACGACTCCACGTTAGAAATAAATGGGATCGGGTGACGTATCTGGGGTGCCCGAATGGGGCGCTAACTTAGAGGCCGTCTGGAAAATCAGAGAATGCCGGGATTTGTCTGATTCGCGGTGACAACGTTTTCGTATTTCCCGGCATGAACCATGCGGAAGAGGCGGACTGAAGCTCCGAGTCCAATTTTCAGACTGCCTCTTGGGGAGAGAATGATTGGCCGGTCAGCCGCCGCAGTGCGAGGGCGCACTGCGGAACACGCGGGGGCGCGTGTGCTCCCCACGGGGATGGCCCACCGCTTTCGGTGCCCCCCAAAGAATCTTGCCCTGTGACGACTTGCGGCACAGCCTGCGGCACGCCAAAAAATGACCGCCGCATCCCCTGCCCCGCCCCCGCCCCGGACGTCTGCCGCCGCGTTTCGGAAGCGGCATGTTTTTTATTTCAGCGGCTTCGATCCACGGGGACCGGCGCACTACCACGCGCTTTATGGTGCCGAGTCGAAGCTCCAAGCGCCGCTCAACGGGCTGGATCTAACGGTCGGCAAACGACGGCGGATCGGCAAAATTGCGAATGCTTGGAAAATTTCCCTGCCCGACGGCGGGGTGGAAACGGAGTATGAATTTCTCCGCTGGGACGACATCATTCGCGCCCACTGGCCGAAGAACGAGGTGGAGCTTTTCAAGTCCGCCGTGCCCGTTTACTGGGTGGTGCTGATTGAAAATTTGATCGGAAAGTTATTAAAAATCGCCTGGCCATCGGCACTGACCGTCTCCTATCCGATCGTCGCATTTCTCGGCTCGCTGTTGGTCGGGCTGGTCATGGCTGCGATGGTGGTGGCGGCGATGTCGGTCATGGAGGGCTTCCCGTGGTGGGCCGGGCTCTTACCGGCGGCGGCTGTTTTCGCCGGTGGCGTGTGGCTCGGACGCTGGCAGGATAAGCGTTTTCGCAGTTACTGGCTGCTGCGGACTTACGGTCTGATGCAGCCATGGGCCTACGGCAAACGACCTGTGGTGGACGAGCGCATCCGTGAGTTCGCGGCCTATGTCGTCGAAAAAATTAACACGGGCGACGCGGACGAGGTGCTGTTAGTCGGACACAGCGCCGGTTCGGTCCTAACCGTTCCGCTGGTGGTGGAAATGCTGCGGCTGGACCCTGCACTTGGCAGCCGTGGTCCGGCCTTCGCGCTGGTATCGCTGGGCAATTGCATCCCGATCTTAAGCATGCTTTCTGGTTCGAAAAAACTGCGGGCAGATCTCGCCACTGTGGCCACGGCGCCGGGCGTGCGTTGGCTGGATTTTTCCGCGAAACGCGATGGGGCCAGCCTGACTCAGGTCGATCCCTTGGCGGTCTCCGGGATTCCACGACCGACGGGCATTCCGGTGCGGCCGCTGCAATTTCCCGTGCGGATCGTGAAGATGTTTTCCCCAGCAGCTTATGCCGCCATCAAGCGGGATATTTTCCGGGTTCATTTCCAATACATCATGGCCAGTGAATTGCTGACGGACTATGACTTTTTCGCAATCACCGGCGGCCCGCTCACGCTAGCAGAGCGCTACCCGGAGCCAGCCATTTCCGCACGTTTCTGAATCACCTCACGCAGTCCGGCATGAATGTTCCTGAAAACCGCCAGATCGCGTTTGGTCGCGAGCCATTCAATGGCTACAGCCACCTCTTCGCAGCCTTGGCGGCGATTTTTGGCGGTGGCATTCTGCTCTGGCATGTCCGGGGCGGCACGGTGGTTTGGTTCGCCTGTGTGATTTACTCGCTGTGCCTGTTCATGGCGTTTTTTTCGAGCGCCTTGTTTCATCTCATCATCGCTTCGCCCGAGCTGGTGCGCCGCCTGCGTGACCTCGACCACCTGTGCATCCGCGGACTGATCGTCGGCACGTACTCGCCCTTGGCGGTGCGGATGTTGCCGCCGGGCTGGGCCGTCTTCGGACTGACATCGCTCACAATACTCGCCACGGCGGACGCGATCATCAGCGCCCGTCAACATCATGCCATGAGCCGCTCGCGCATTGCATTTTCCTATATCTCGCTCGCCACCCTGTCGCTCATTGCGGTGCCATTCATCTGGGCGGAATTTTGGCAAGCGATTCTCTGGACCTCGTTCGGTAGCACGTTTTACATCGGCGGCGCGGTGTGTTATTTGAAAAAATTTCCAACTCGCACTCACTGGATGAATTTCCATGGTGTCTGGCATCTTTGTGTCATGCTTGGCGCACTCGTCCATTACCTTGTCATTTTCCATCTGGTTCAATCCAACTAACAGACTAACTCATGGCCTACACCCCGCCCTATCCGAAGCCTCTGGACCGCACGTCGAAGCGGTCGCTCTGGAATCTCTTCAACCGTGGCCGGCGCTCATGGTTGGCCACGCTGTATGAAGGCAGCTACACGGGTAAAATCTCGCGGATTCGGTTGCCGGGCGTGCAGTTGTTTTTGGTGAAATTTCCCGAACTCATCAAAGAGGTGCTGGTGGATCGCTATGGGGTTTTCCCGAAACACGAGATCATGGATGTCACCCTCAAGCCGCTGCTAGGTGAGAGCATTTTCACGACCAATGGTCCGGTCTGGGAACGGCAACGGCGGATGCTGGACCCCGCCTTCGGGCAGGCGAAATTGAAGGAAGTTTTTACCCTGATGCGCGGTGGTTCGGATGCGCTGTTAGAACGCTTGGACGCAGCGGCAGACGGGGCGCTCGTGGACATCGAAATCGAGATGACCCATGTGACCGCAGACATCATCCTGCGAACCATTTTATCGGAATCGCTAGAAAGCGAAGGGGCGCGTAAGATCTTCCACGCGTTCAACCTATTTCAGGAAAAAGCCGTGCTGATGATTCAGATGAGTTTCCTGCACCTGCCACTGTGGCTGGCACCGCGCACCTACCTGATCTGGAAACGCACTGGCAGAGAAATCCGCGAGTTGTTAGCAGGCTCCATCCGCGAGCGTTACGAGGCCTATCAGCGCGGCGAGCAGGGCGACCAAAAGGACATTCTGCAATCCCTGTTAGAGACGCGCGATCCCGAGGACGGCTCCGCCTTCACGCTGCCGGAATTGGTGGATCAGGTGGCGATGCTTTTCCTTGCGGGTCACGAAACTTCGGCCAGCGCCTTGTCGTGGTCGTTGTTCCTAATTTCCAAGTGCCCGGAGATTCAGGAAAATCTTCATCAGGAAACGTGTGGGCTGTTAGGCGACCGCGAGCCGGAGTTTAGGGATATTCCGAGACACCGCCTGATTCGCAACGTGTTTCGGGAAACCCTGCGCATCTACCCACCCGTCGGATTCCTAACATTTCGCAAAGCCGTCGGCAATCAAGCGCTGGGCAAGCATGAAATTCCAGATGGTTCGCCAGTCGCCATTTCCCCATGGTTGGTCCACCGCCACCGCGAGTTGTGGGAGCGCCCGGATGAGTTTGATCCCGACCGCTTCGACGGTGGCATCGAGCAGCCGCAATGCGCGTATATTCCTTTCGGTCAAGGGCCGCGGATCTGCATCGGTGCCGCATTCGCGATGCAAGAGGCGATGCTGATTCTCGCCTCGCTGACGCGGCGCTATCGATTTGAACCCGGCCCCGGCCCGGACCCTGAGCCGACCTCGCGACTGACGATTCGCTCGTTGGATGGGATTTCCCTGCGGGTTTGGAAACGTCCGCAAGCAGCGCCGATCGCAGCGCCTCCAGACGTCCCGGATGACAGCGCGACAGAAAGCGCAAAGTGCCCGTTTCATTGAAGGTCCGCATTGATTTCCTAGGAATTCCCGGCGATAGCTTGCGCATGAATTGGATCCACTGGTCGTTGCTATCGGCGTTGTTTGCAGGGGTGACGGCCGTGCTGGCGAAAGCCGGGGTGACTGGGATCGACTCGAATCTGGCAACGGCGGTGCGGACGACCGTGATCCTGATTTTCGCCTGGGCCATCGCGTTTGCGACGACGAAACCGGCGGTGATCCTGGATTTCACGGGCCGGACATGGCTATTTCTGACGCTCTCTGGAATCGCGACGGGGCTGTCGTGGTTGTGCTATTTCCGCGCCTTGCAACTGGGGGATGCCTCGCGGGTAGCCCCGGTGGACAAGCTCGGAGTGGTGTTCGTGATCATTCTTGCTGCGGTTTTTCTGAAGGAAAAAATCACGCTGCAACACCTGCTGGGTGGGCTGTTGATCGTGGCTGGCGCGGTGGTGCTGGCATGGAAAAGCAGCAAGGTGTGACGTAGGGCTTGCTTCACGGGTCCGAATTTTGGAAAAAGCGTAGCGGTTCGCCCGACTCGCTTTTCCTACTGACAACTTCAAAATCACCTGCAATGCCGCCCTCCGATTATTGTCCGCCCGCCGTAGCCGGAACTGCACCGTGCAAGTGGTGCAAGGACTTGCTGATCCTGACGCTGGTGACGGCGCTATGGTTCTGCGCACTGCTCGGGGTGCGGCCACTGAGCAACCCTGACGAGGGCCGCTACACCGAAATCCCGCGGGAAATGGCGGCAACCGGGGATTTCGTGACGCCACGACTGAACGGTGTAAAGTATTTTGAAAAGCCGCCGCTGGTCTATTGGCTATCCGCGCTGACGTTCCGCGAGTTCGGAGTGAACCAGTTCACGGCGCGGCTGTGGGGTGGGATTTTCTCAATGATCGGCGTACTACTCACCTACGCCGCCGGTCGCGTCATCTACGGGCGGGCGGCGGGCATCGCGGCGGCGGTTGTGCTCGCGACCACGCTGATTTACTACGCCCTAAGCCAAATCATGCTGCTAGATATGGCGGTGGCGGTGACAATGAGTGGGGCCTTGTTCGCCTTCATTCTGGCAATGCGTGAGCCGCGGGGTCGGCGGCGTTTCGGCCTGTTCATGGTATTTTACATATTCATGGCGCTGGCCACGCTGTCGAAGGGACTGATCGGCTTCGCGCTGCCCGGCGCGGTGATTTTCCTGTGGGTCCTGCTGCTAAACCGCTGGCGGGCGTTGTGGCCATTCTATCCGATTGTGGGGACCATCCTGCTGCTGGCCATCGCCGCGCCGTGGCATATCCTAGCAGCGCAGGCAAACCATTCCGACATCAAGGAGCATGACTTCGCGTGGTTTTATTTCATCCACGAGCATTGGCTGCGGTTCACGACGCGCATTCATGGTCGCTATGAGCCGTGGTGGTTTTTCCTGCCTATTTTCCTAGTCGGGCTTTTCCCATGGATTTTCTTTACCGCGCAAACCTGGCGGGACTCGTTCGGCGCTGGCTGGAAGAGCCGGAAGGAAAATTCTGAGGCTTGGTTTTTCCTGATCTGGACGGTGTTCATTGTGGCGTTTTTCTCGAAGTCGCAGTCGAAACTAATCCCGTATATCCTGCCGGTCTTTCCAGCGGTGGCGGTGCTGATTGGGCGCTCGGTGGCCGGGGCGTGGATAGACCTGTCTGCGGAAAAATTCCGCCGTAGCGGCTGGGCCTTTGTGATTACGGCCGGGCTGCTGGCGGGGGCTGTTATTTTCTACCCGACACCGGACGACCAGCCGGACATCGCCGCCAAATTGCCGCTGCTGCGGGCAACTGTTAGTTGTGCCTTGCTGCTGGGAGCCGCGGCCACCGTGCTGGGCCTGCGACGGAATCAACCGCGGTTCATGCTGGGCGCGATCGCGATGACCAGCACGGCTTTCATGCTCGCCCTGAACCTCGGCGGCGGCGACCTCGACAAGGCTTCGACGAAGAAATTCGCGATGATGTTAAAACCGATATTGAAGGCCGATGATCGGGTTTACAGCGTGGGCATCTACGCTCAGGATCTCCCAGCTTATCTCGGCAGGTTGGTCAGCGTGGTGGACTATCAGGGTGAGTTGCAGTTCGGCATCGAGGCCGAAGCGGAACTAACGGCCCGGCGGTTTTTGGATCGCGAGGATTTTTTCAAACAATGGAACGAGGCGGGCGGCGCTTATGCGGTGATCCGAATCAATGCGTATAACAAGTGGTTTTCCAACTCGGGCATCCCTTGCGAGATGCTCTTGAAAACGGATCGCTATGTCCTTGTCGCGAAACGCCCGCAACCGTAAAACGGCTCTCCCAAATGCTGCCATTCCTCCCATTCACACGCCCAACTCTCGATGAGGAAACCATCGCCGGAGTGGCCGATGTCCTGCGCTCGGGCTGGATCACGTCGGGGCCGATGGTTAAGGAGTTCGAAGCAAAACTCTCGGCCCTGTTCGCCGGTCGTCCCGTTAGAGTTTTTAACTCAGGCACAGCGACGCTGGAAATCGCCCTGCGCATCGCCGGGATTGGTCCGGGCGATGAGGTCATCACCACGCCGTTGTCGTGGGTGGCCACCAGCAATGTGATTCTAACGGTCGGTGCGAAGCCGGTCTTCGTGGATATTGATCCGGTGACGCGCAACCTCGACCTGGATGCCGCCGAAGCCGCCATCACTCCCGCAACCAAGGCGATCATGCCGGTCGATCTGGCGGGACTGCCAGTGGACCGCGACCGGCTCTATCAGCTCGCCGCCCGCCATGGCCTACGCGTGATCGAAGACGCCGCCCAATCGCTCGGCAGCTCGTGGAACGGCAGCCTGATCGGCACGACGGGTGATCTCGTTTCCTTCAGTTTTCACCCTAACAAAAACATAACTTCCATTGAAGGCGGCTGCCTCGTGATGACCAACGAAAGCGAAGCCAAACTCGCCGAACAATACCGGCTGCAAGGTGTCGTGCGCTCCGGCTTCGATGGCATGGACGTGGAAATCCACGGCGGCAAGTTTAATCTAACCGACGTAGCCGCACGGGTAGGTATCGGTCAGTTGGCACGGCTCGATGAATTCACCCGCCTGCGCCGGGATATTGCGCGGGCGTATTTCCAACAGCTCGACTGCCCGGAGATCCACGCCCTCGGCCTCGGTCTGCCGGTGGCGGATTTCACCCAAAGCAACTGGCACATGTTCCAAGTGATCCTGCCGGAAAGCTCTATCTCTATCAGCCGGGCGGAAGTGATGGGAAAATTGCACGAACTCGGCATCGGCACCGGCGTCCACTATCCGGCGATCCATCTTTTCACCCTCTACCGCAGCCTCGGCTGGCGAGCGGGCGATTTTCCTCATGCCGAACACGCCGGGCGCAACATTCTATCACTGCCGCTATTTCCGACCATGACCGCCGCCGATGTCAGTCGCGTGGTCGGCGCACTCCCCAACGTCCTGCAAGCATGAGCACCAACGCACCTATCAGCATCTCCGTGGTGATCCCCGTCTATAACGAAGAGGGAAATCTGCCGACTTTGTTTGCCAGACTCTATCCAGTCATGGATGCACTGGGACGGACTTATGAAATCATTTTCACCAACGACGGCAGCGCTGACAAATCCGGCGATCTGTTAGCCGCCCAGCACGCCGCGCGACCGGATGTCACCCGCGTCATCGAGTTCAATGCAAACTACGGCCAACACATGGCGGTCATGGCCGCGCTCGAGCGAGTCCGGGGCGCGGTGGTCATCACCCTGGACGCCGATTTGCAAAATCCGCCGGAGGAAATACCCAACCTGCTCGCGCAAACGGATGCCGGCTTCGACTGTGTGGGTGGGGTCCGCCAGAACCGTCAGGACAGCGCCTTCCGCCGTCACATTTCCCAACTCGTCAACTACGTCCGCGGCAAGTCCACCAGCATCCGCATGACCGACCAAGGCTGTATGTTGCGTGCCTACTCGCGCGGAGTGGTGGACGGCATCGTCCGCAGCGGCGCGGTGAACACGTTCATCCCAGCCTTGGGGTATAGCTTGGCACGCAAGCCGACGGAAATCCCCGTCGCCCATGAGGAACGCCACGCCGGAACCTCGAACTACTCGCTTTATCAACTGATCCGGCTGAACTTCGATCTGATCACTTATTTCAGCACCGCGCCGCTTCAGATTTTCACGATTTTCGCGATGGCCTGCTCGGGCTGCTCGTTTCTGTTAGTGATAATTCTTGGCACTCGCCGGCTCATCCTCGGACCTGAGGAGGGCGGGATTTTCACGCTGTTCGGAATTCTATTTTTCCTCATCAGCGTCTGCATGGTCGGCATCGGCTTGATCGGTGAATACATGGGCCGGACCTATCAGGTCGTTAGAAACCGCGCCCGCTACCACGTCAGCCACATCCTTGAAACCTCCGAATGAGCAAGCCGCGCATCCTGTTTTTCGGTTATAGCGAGGTCGGCTTCACTTGCCTTGATCTCCTGCTAGAGCGTGGCGACAATGTCGTGGGATTGATCACGCATGAGGACAATCCGGATGAAAAAATCTGGTTCAAAACTCCCGCCATCGCCGCCCGTGAACATGGAATTCCCGTGTTCACCCCAGAATCGGTGAACACTCCGGAATGGCGCGAAAAAATCGCGGCCATGCAACCGGATTTGATTCTATCCGTTTACTACCGGCACATGATCGGCACCACGATCCTCGCCCTGCCCCGGCTCGGTGCATTCAACATGCACGGCTCGTTGTTGCCGAAATATCGTGGCCGCGCACCGATCAACTGGGCCGTCCTTTATGGTGAAAATCACATTGGCATGACACTTCACCGCATGGTGACGCGCGCCGACGCTGGTGACATTGTGGATCAGGAGGGAGTGGATATTTCCCCACAGGACAGCGCCGAGCAGGCGTTCCGCATGGTCATGCCCTGCGCCCGCACCGTGTTGGCCCGGCAGATAGACCATTTGCTCGCAGGGACCGCCACTGCGACGCCACAGGATGAGTCCGCAGCCACCTATTACGGCGGACGGAAACCGGAGGATGGGCGCATCGACTGGACCCGCCCTTCACGGGAAATTTTCAACCTCATCCGCGCCGTGACCGATCCCTATCCCGGGGCGTTCGTTGAATATGGCGGCGCGATACTGATGGTCTGGTGGGCCGAACCCGCGCGCGATCAATCTGGCACGCCTGGTGAAATTCTCTCGCTTGATCCGCTCATCATCGCTACCGGTGACGGGGCGCTCCAACTCACCCGCATCGAATGGCGCGGAGTTCCCGCCCGTCAACCCAAAGTCGGTTCCATCATCTAATCGAAACCATCCCATGTCACAATCGCCCCTCAAAGTTCTCATCCTCGGAGCCAACGGCTTCATCGGCAGCAGCCTGATCGACACCATCCTCAGCCAGAAAGACTGGGACGTCTTCGGCATGGACGTGGGCGATCACAAACTCACCCATCTGCTAGACCATAAGCGGTTCACCTTCGTCGAGGGCGACATCACCATCAACCGCGAGTGGATCGAATATCACATTAAGAAATGCGACGTGGTGATCCCGCTGGTCGCCATCGCGAACCCCGCGCAGTATGTGAAGAATCCGCTCAATGTGTTTGAACTCGATTTCGAGGCGAATCTGGACATCGTCCGCAAGTGTGTGAAATATAAGAAACGCCTGCTTTTTCCCTCCACATCGGAAGTTTATGGCATGTCGCCGGAAGAAGTGCTCGACGAGGCAACGAGCAACATGGTTTACGGCCCCATCGACAAACAACGCTGGATCTACGCCGCTTCCAAGCAACTGCTGGATCGCGTGATCTATGCTTATGGTGTCCGCGACAATCTGGACTATACTTTGTTTCGTCCCTTCAACTGGATTGGGCCAAAGCTCGATAACGTGATGGAACCCAAAGAAGGCAGTTCGCGTTTGTTCACTCAATTCATCAGCAACGTCATCTTCCGCAAACCGATCCAACTGGTGGATGGTGGTTCGCAAAGCCGCTCGTTCACCTTCATCGAGGACGGCGTGGATTGCTTACTGCGGATTATCGAAAACAAGGATGGTGCGGCCAGCCGCCAGATCTTCAATATCGGCAACCCAAATAACAATGTCTCAGTCGCGGATCTCGCGAAAATCATCATCGAAGCCTTCATGGATTACCCAGATTATCGAGAACACGCGGAACAGGCGCAGGTCGTGACGGTTTCCTCGATGGAATATTTCGGCAAATACTATCAGGACATCCATACCCGCGTGCCATCCATCGAAGCCGCGAAAAAAGCGCTCGGCTGGGTGCCGAAAGTCGATCTTCGGACCGCCATCCGCCTGACGCTGGACTATCATCTCAAGCAAGATGACTACGATCTAACTTCCGGATCATGAATCCGGTCGTCGCATTGAAGGTGGATGTGGACACGGATCGTGGCACGCGTGAGGGTGTGCCCGCGCTCGCGACACTGTTAGATGAGTTTTCCGCGCCCGCTTGTTTCCTGTTTTCACTCGGACCGGACAATACTGGCAAGGCGATTCGCCGCGTGTTCCGTCCGGGCTTTTTCCAAAAAGTCAGCCGGACCAGCGTGGTGCAAATGTATGGCATCCGCACCCTGCTGAACGGCACACTGCTGCCCGCGCCACACATCGGCAAGCGCAACGCAGAGGTGATGCGGCATGTTAGGGACATGGGATTTGAAACCGGTATCCATTGCCACGACCATTTCCAGTGGCAGGATTATTTATTCAAGATGTCGCTCGATGAGGTGCGCGCCGAATTCGCTCACGCCCTAACAGAATACCACCGAATCTTCGGCACGGAGGCCGCCACGGCGGGTGCTCCAGGCTGGCAGGCATCGGCTAACAGCAGACAGGTTTACGACGAAGCCGGGTTCCTATACACCAGCGATACCCGGGGCGAATCCGGATTTTTTCCCCAGATAGGCTGCCAGATTTTTAAGACGTTGGAAATTCCCAGCACCCTGCCAACTTTCGATGAATTGTTAGGCAGGCCGGAGTTCCCCGCTGAAAAAATCGTGCCGCATTACCTTAGCCTGCTCCGGACCGACCGACCTAACATTTTGACAATCCACGCCGAGATCGAAGGCATGATGAAGCTGCCCTTGTTCAAAGCCCTCATGACCGCGTTTGTGGCAAAGGGCGTGCGCTTCGTCCGCATGGACGACCTCGCGCACGAACTCCTCAGCCACCGCGAAAGCATCCCCGTCCAGCCGCTCGTGATGGCGGAAATCGACGGGCGCTCCGGCCAAGTCGCCACCCAAGGCGCGGTGTGACAAGGCTTGCCGCCGCCGAAAAATCCGGGCATCCTTTGCGACATGATTCACTTGCTCACTCTGATTTTTTCGCTCGCCCTTGCCCTCACCGCCGCCGCCGCGTCCTACGCCCCGGTGAATGATCGCCCGCCTGCACTGGCCCGGGAGTTTCGTGGCGCGTGGGTCGCCTGCATTTACAACCTCGACTGGCCAAGCTCGCCCGGCCTCAGCGCCGCCAGCCAGCAAGCCGAAATGCGCGGCATCCTCGACAAGCTGGCCGCGCTGAAAATGAACGCCGTGATCTTCCAAGTCCGACCCCAGTGCGACGCGGTTTACTCATCCTCCATCGAGCCATGGAGTTCTTGGCTAACAGGAAAAATGGGAGCCTCGCCCGGCTATGATCCACTGGCTTACTGCATCCGCGAAGCTCACGCCCGCGGCATCGAGGTCCATGCCTGGTTCAATCCCTTCCGCGCACTTCCTAACAATTCTCAGGAGATCTCCCAGAACCACGTCTGCCGTTGCGCACCCGGCATCACCAAACGCTTCGGCACAATGACCTGGTGCGATCCGTCCATCGCGGAAACCCGCTCCCGCGCCATCAATGTTATCCTCGACGTGGTGAAACGTTATGACATCGACGGCGTTCACCTCGACGACTATTTCTACCCCTACCCTTCTGGCAGCCTTGTTTTCCCTGACGGAAAATCCCCTTCCCAGCGCCGCGGATATGTCGATAGCTTCGTCAGCAGCCTCTACTCCGCCGTTAAAAAACAGAAGTCCTGGGTCCGCGTCGGCATCAGCCCCTTCGGCATCTGGCGGCCCGGCGTCCCGGCAGGCATCGAGGCCGGTCTCGACAGCTACGAGCAGCTCGCCGGTGACTCGCGCAAGTGGTTGAAAAATGGCTGGGTCGATTACCTCGCGCCTCAGCTCTATTGGCCGATCGCGCCCCGGAAGCAAAGTTTCACAGCCCTGCTAGAATGGTGGCGACAGCAGGGTTCGCGCCCGGTCTGGCCCGGCATCGCCACCGCACGCATCGGCGGCAAAGAAGATCACCGCACCGCATCCGAGATCACCAATCAGATCGACGCCAGCCGCAAAATCGGCGACAATTGGAACGGCCACATCCACTGGAGTGCGAAAAGCCTCGTCTCCAATCGCGGCGGCATCGCCACCAAACTTGCCAGCACCTACACCCAGCCCGCAGCCGTGCCGCCCATGCCGTGGGTCAGCAGCAAGGCTCCCGCCGCTCCCGGCGTCAGCGCGAACGCGCAAGGCGATGGCACCCTCGTCCAATGGCAGGCCGATAACAACACCGCAAAAATCGCCATCCAATCCAACGCCGGCGGCACCTGGCACACCGTAAAAATCATCCCAAGTAGCGCCCACAGCACCACCATCCCCCGCGCCAATTCCATTGCCGTGACCGCGCTCGACCGCCTCGGCAACGCGAGTCCGCCAAAGGTGCTCGGCTTGCAGTGAGGTCTGTTTTCATGGACACACAAAACCCATACGCACCGCCCTTGGCCGCCCCGGTTTACAAGTTGAAAAACTCCGCCTTTGCCACGGGGCTTAACGCTTCGACTTGTCGAACGCCGCATCGAAGGCGAGCTTGCTTGACGGGAAATCCACACTGCGGACGAAAGCCGCAGCTTCCTCGCCGCCGTGCACGCGGTCCATGCGGATGTCCTCCCACTCGACGGACAGCGGCCCGCGATAGCCGATGTCATTGAGTGCGACGATGATGTCCTCGAACTCGATGTCGCCGTGGCCGAGTGAACGGAAATCCCAGAAGCGCCGAGCGTCGCCGAAATTCGTGTGGCCGCCGAACACGCCGACCGATCCGTCGCCGTGGTTCCACCAGACGTCCTTCATGTGGACATGATAGATGCGGGTGCCGAGATCGCGGATGAATTTCACATAGTCCACGCCCTGATAGCCGAGGTGGGACGGATCATAGTTGAAGCCGAAACGTTGGTGATTGCCAACCGCTGCCAGCGCACGCTGGGCGGAGGCGATGTCGAACGCGATTTCGGTAGGGTGGACTTCGAGCGCGAAGTTCACATCGAGTTTTTCATAGGCATCGAGGATTGGCAGCCAGCGTTTGGCAAAGTCCTTGAAGCCCTTTTCATAATACTCTTGCGAGGTCGGCGGGAAGGCGTAGAGCGAGTGCCAGATCGAGGAGCCGGTGAAGCCATTGACCACGGCGGGAAATTCGTCTTTGCCATTACGACCCGGCTTCGCGTTGAAAAACGCGCGGGCGGCCTTGCCGGTGGTGATCATTTTTTTAGCCGCCCGCTTGCGCACGCCCTCGGGATCGCCATCGCCCCAAACATCCGGCGCGAGGATGGCCTTGTGGCGCTCGTCGATGAGATCGCAGACAGCTTGGCCAACGAGGTGGTTAGAGACGGCATAACAGGTGAGACCGTGGTCGGCGAGCAGTTCCCATTTTTCCTTCACGTAAGACTTGCTGGAGGCGGCGGCATCCACGTCGAAGTGGTCGCCCCAGCAGGCGAGTTCCAGGCCATCATAGCCCATTTCATAGGCGAGCGGGGCGAGTTCGGCGAGCGGAAGATCGGCCCATTGGCCGGTGAAGAGAGTGACGGGGCGTGACATGATTTTTGGGGTTGGGTTGGTGGCCGCATGATAAATGAATCCGCTCCGGTGAATAAAGGAAAAACGTCTGACCCGCCACGGGCCGGAATTTCCTTGGCAGCACTCGATCATTGTCAAAATCCTCCTTGGAAAAGCTGACAGAACATCTGCGCTTGCGGCAATCGGATTGAAATCATGCTTGCCACCCACACGCCAATTCCCCTTGTGCAAGCCCGGCAAATCCGCTCTTTCTGGATGGGGCGCTGACGGCCACAAATGTGGAGACCCGGGCCACCTTCATCACCGTCCTCGCTGGCAATCGATACCGGAGACGGGGTGAAAATGCGGAGACTGCCAAAGACACCGACATCCCTTCCGCACAAATTTCTAACTGAATCACCTTGCTAGCGGATGAGCGACCCACAACGAACGGGGAACAGATCATTGCTCGGTGCCGAATCCAGCCGCGTGGAGGACAATAGCATCGCCTCCGTGTTGGCCGAAGCGCTGCGCTCAGGTCTGCCAGAAAAACGAACCGCAGTGCTTGACCGCCTGACTCTGCCTAATAGCAAGACGGTAAACCCGGAGGTCATGCGCCTTCTCGGCAATGTTTTGGAGGGCGGGGAAATGACCGCACTGGATCCATTGTATGACGGTTTTCTCAAAGCGCTTGAAATCGCCAATCCTAACAAACTGGCCGCGCCTGTCGCCCGCATTCCCGCAGCTCAGGAGGCGCTGGTTGGCGAATTGGTAAAACTAACCGTGAAGGCAGAACTG
This sequence comes from Akkermansiaceae bacterium, assembly GCA_043758445.1. Lineage (GTDB taxonomy): Bacteria > Verrucomicrobiota > Verrucomicrobiia > Verrucomicrobiales > Akkermansiaceae > Luteolibacter. The sequence goes on from JAYVNM010000065.1 coordinate 16,701, forward strand.
TTCGGCATGCCCAATGCTTCGTTGGGGAAAATAGGTGGACGCCCTAGGGTGCCTCCATTAGGGAGAGGAACTCGAAGAAAGAAATAATTGACCACGGATTTCACGGATGATCACGGATAAGAAAGTTTGAATTGAAGTGT
>JAYVNM010000066.1:0-5734 GCA_043758445.1 Akkermansiaceae bacterium
CGAACCTGCTCGATTGGTTCAGCGGCCCGCTCTACACGACCGTGATGCAAAACGACGCGGTGCTCCTCAAGGTCCGCGACAACACCCCGCTCACCCCGGCTCACAAGCGCTACATCCGCCTGAAGTAATTTGGAACTAAGATCCGTTCCTCCACGACTGGCGGTTTCTCCCTATCATTCTGCATTGCCGGGCTGGTTCCGCCAGCCTCGGCACTGCGGCTGTGGCTTGGTGTTTCTTCGGCGTGGCGGTATCCTGCGTGAGTGGGTTTCTCACGCAGGCCGGATGGTGGCCAGTTCTTGTAAATGATCCGGTCCGGCAGCGGTTTTTGCGATGGTCAGAATTCGCCGAACTGATATCATCGGCTTGTTATGCAATGGTATTACTCGAAAAACGGCACTCAGCTCGGCCCGGTCGCTGAGGGGGAATTGCTCGCGAAGCTCGCATCCGGCGAGGTGACAGCTATGGACATGGTCTGGAATGACGGTATGAAGGACTGGCTGGCGGCTGGCAAGGTGCCTGAGTTGGCCTCGTTTTCATCGCTGGGTTCCGCCACCTCACCGCTCCAGCCGATGCAAGGACCGGTGCTGAATTCCCCCTACGCGCCTCCCTCGGCCCCCGCTTACGCACCACCCATGGTAACGGGCAGCACGAGCAAGGCCACCGCGTCGATGGTGCTAGGAATCGTGGGCATCGTCTTCGGACTATGCGGTTGTTATGGCGTCGTCATTTCCCTGCCATGCAGCATCTTGGCGATTGTATTCGGTGGGCAAATGAAACAAGCCATCGCGAGTGATCCGTCCTTGGCGGGAATGCTCGGCACCGCAAAAGCCGGAGTCATCATGGGTTGGGTCGGCATCGGCATCAGCGTCTTACTGACGTTGGTTTTAGTCGGTTTCGGTGTCTTCGCTGGTATGTCTGGGACACACCGCTGAGATGGAGTGGAAATTTCTGGTTTCCTGCTGGCAAAAAACACCGTGGGCCATGCGGGTGGCTGGGGTCATCGCCAGTGCTTGGCTGGCCCGCTACCTGCTGCTCGCAAATGAGGCGGCGATCCACACCGGCGCACCGGTCTGTTATTTCCACCAACTCACCGGCCTGAACTGCGCTGGCTGCGGTGGGACGCGAGCATTTTTCGCCTTCCTCAAGGGCGATCTCGCACGGTCATGGCGGATGAATCCCCTGTTCCTCACAGGTCTCGCCTGTGGCCTGCTCTTCGGCACGCTTGCCCTGCTGGACCGCAGACCCGGAGGGCGACCCCGGTGCCTAGCAGGCATCCGGCTCAGCGCCCGACTCGGTTGGTTCGCCTTGGGCTTGATCCTCTCATTCTGGATTTTGAGAAATCTTCCGTGGTGGCCGTTCACCCTGCTCTCGCCGCCGTGATAGCGGTGGTGCAAGTGAGCCTTGCCGGAAACCATTCATCTCGCTATCTCCGGCCATGCCTTTGCTGCTTGGAGTCAATATCGACCACATCGCCACCCTCCGTCAGGCCCGTTATGCGCAAATTCCTAGCGCACCGAATGCCGAACCTTGCCCGATCCAAGCCGCCCATGATGCCCTGGCCGGTGGCGCAGATTCCCTAACCATCCACGTCCGCGGCGACCGCCGCCACATGCAGGATGCCGATGCCTACCGCATCCGAGCTGAGGTGCCGCTGCCGTTGAATTTTGAAATGGCCGTGACTGAAGAAATGGTTGGCATCGCCCTGAAGTTAAAACCGGACTTCGTCTGCCTGGTCCCCGAAAACCGTCTGGAAATCACCACCGAGGGCGGACTCAACGTGCTCGCCAATTTCGACAAAACCCGGATGGTGATTGCTCGCCTGCAGGACGCTGGCATCCATGTCAGCGTGTTCATCGACCCGGATTTGAAGCAAGTCGAAGCCGCCGGTGAATCCTGCGCCGACATGATCGAACTCCACACCGGGGCCTTTGCGAACGCCACTGGCGACCAAGTCCAAATCGAACTCGACCGCCTCACCGCCGCCGCCAAGGAAGGCCACCACAGTCTCCAAGTGAACGCAGGTCACGGCATCAACTATACCAATATCCAACAAATCCTAACCATTCCGCACCTCGCTGAACTCAACATCGGCCATAGCATCATTTCCCGTTCCACCCGCATCGGCCTCACCGCTGCGGTTAGGGAAATGAAGGAATTGATGGCGGCTTACACCTTGTAATTTATGCGCAGAATTTCCCCGTTCCTGATACAATTTCGGAAAAAACGACAGGAAATGATATCCGCATACAAAATTCACGAATGAAAATTTTCGGTATCGGCATCGACGTGGTGGAAGTGGCACGCATCGCCTCCGCCATCGAGCGCCATGGCGTACCGTTTCTCACGAAATTGTTCACCCCTGCCGAGCGCGCCTACTGCGCCGGTCAGAAAAATCCAGCCCTCCACTACGCCGCCCGCTTCGCCGCCAAGGAGGCCGTGTCCAAGGCCCTAGGCACCGGTATTGGCAGCCAGGCCGGTTGGCTTGACCTCGAAATCACCCGCGACCCGTCCGGTGCCCCCAAGCTCGTCCTACAAGGCAACGCCGCCGATTTCGCCCAACAAAACGCCATCACCGAAATCCAAATCAGCCTCACCCACGCCCGCGAATACGCCGCCGCGAATGCGATAGCGATTGCGGCGAAGTTGAAAGTTGATGGTTGATGGTAAGAAAAGACTCTCCAAAACGGACCGCCGGATTCATCCGGGCTTTCATTCATTTTCTTCCTTTCGATGTTCGATGTTGAGCGTTCAATGTTCAATGTTCATCCTCCCCCCATGAACCGCCCGCGCCGCAACCGCCACACGCCTGCCATCCGCGCGATGGTGCGTGAAACCACGCTTTCTCCTGCGGATTTCATCCTACCCTTGTTTTTCCATGAGGCTGCGGAGGACACCCCCATCGCCTCTATGCCCGGCGTCACGCGCTGGTCGTTGCTGAGTCTTGTAAAGGAGGCTGGCGAGGCCCACGCGCTCGGCATCCCCGCCGTCGTCCTTTTTCCGAAAATCGAGGATGCTTTGAAAACCCCGCTGGCGGAGGAGGCCTCCAACGACAATGGTCTCGTCCCGCGCGCGATCCGCGCCCTCAAGGCCGCGCATCCGACGCTCTGCGTCATCACCGATGTCGCGCTCGATCCCTATAACTCCGACGGTCACGACGGCATCGTCCACCGCGACGCGGGGGGCGGGTGGGAAATTCTCAACGACGAAACCGTGGCCGTCCTCTGCCACCAAGCCCTCTGCCATGCCCGCGCCGGGGCTGATATCGTGGCTCCTTCCGACATGATGGACGGGCGCGTGGCTGCGATCCGCGAGGCCTTGGATGAGGAGGATTTCACCCATGTCTCCATCCTCAGCTACACCGCGAAATACGCCTCCGCATTTTATGGTCCCTTCCGTGGCGCGCTCGATTCCGCGCCCAAGGATGGCGACAAAAAAACCTATCAGATGGACCCCGCAAACTCTCGCGAAGCCATCCGGGAAACCCTGCTCGACGAGGCCGAGGGCGCGGACATGGTGATGGTGAAACCCGCCGGACTCTACCTCGATGTCATCGCGAAGGTCCGGGAAACCACCACCCTGCCGGTCGCCGCCTATCAGGTGAGCGGCGAGTATCTCATGCTCAAGAGCGCCGCCGCAGGTGGCTGGCTCGATGAAAAAGCCATCGTCCTCGAATCCCTAACCGCCATCAAACGCGCTGGCGCAGATATAATCCTGACTTACTTTGCCAAACAAGCCTGCGGCTGGCTGTGATAAGTGGGCCGTCGATGGTGGCACTCGCCAACGCACTAAGCTGGCCAAGCGGGCGATAGGTGTAAGCGGTGGTGCCAGTGCCGTCGGTCATGGCTGTGGGGCGTTGGAAGTCTGGATCGAGAGTAGGGTCCGGGGTATCAGTCCTTGGATTTCACAATTTTCCATTTTTCTTCAGTGTTTTAGGTTCTTGGGATTCTTCAGAAAACCCTGATTAAAAATCAAACAGTGCCTGCGGACTCTCATCCAGCGGCTCAGCGATCTCAATCCCATCCCGCAGGCCCGCTGCGGCGAAACGGATGAAGCGACCGAGTGTGACCTCAATCGTCGGCGTGACGGAAGACCCATGGGTGAGGCGCTGGGGCAGGTCGTAGTGGGTCAGTAGGTGGATCATCCCGCCCGTGATGAAATGGAGGCGCCAGACCAGATCATCTCTCGAGAGCGTCGGCAGCGCCTTATCAAACGCTCGCATGAAACGATCGCTGACCTGCTGGAATTGAGTGTCGATCACCGCTGAAGTCCCTTCGCCATACTGGGCGAAAATCCGCCCAATCAATTTATAAAACAGTTGTTTAGGCAGCCCAGATTTTTTCTCCTGAGCGACTAAGGGGCGCACCAATGTGTCGATAATTTCCTCCAGAGGAACTGCCTTGCCCACCCATTTCCGCTCCAAGGCATCAAGCCGCACCAATCGCTCTTCGTTGATTGGTGTCAGATGTCGCAGCATCACCTGAGTCAGTAAATTTTCCCGCCCCCCGAAATAGTAGTTCACCGCCGCAACATTTGCCTTCGCGAGGCCGGTAATATCTCTGATTGAAACAGCCTCGAACCCTTTTTCGGCAAACAACTGCTCGGCAGTCTCTAATAATCTCAGCTTCGAACCGCTTTCCGGTAAAGTCATATCACGCATGGCTGACACCAATCAATCGAATCAAACGCCAATGTCAAACGAGCGCTTAAAATAGAGGCGAGCCCAACGACAAGGTCGCTGATGTCACGCATCAGGATTAGTGATCGTACATCCTGCCGGTAAAGCAAAGGGGAGCACACGCGCCCTCGCGTGTCGTCCTCGGCGCCCCGCCGAGGACCGGCCAGCAACAGGACATACCTTGCGTCACTCAAAACCCATGGAATGATACATAACAGAACCTCCCCCGGTTGATACGCAAGTCACACTTACCACACCGCACGCCATTAAATTTTTGCTTTTCCCGGCGAGGCGGGGCGCTGAGGACACAAAAAGAGTTGATATTTTTAAAAAACCAGGCCGCTCACAACAAATTTACTACATACTTATTAATATTATTGTCAACTTACACGATGACGGGTATTAGAGGAACATGTCCCACGCAAATATTCCCGGTCTGTTTATCGTCAAAGGCCTCGCCCGCTTGTTTCGCCTTACCTTCATCAGCGGCCCTTGGTTGTTGCTAACCTCCCGCCTCAGCGCGAAAAAGGCCTCACTCATGATCCTGCTTTGCACGCCGCCGCTGCTTTTCTGCGCGATGCTGACCTTGCCCGCGATGGTGTTTCAATCCCCGCAGCAGCAGGCGTATTTCTACTTCGCCCAAATTCTCAATCAGGACCCGACCCGCTGGCTCATTCTCGCACTGACAGGACTTTGCGTCGTGATGGCCCTCGCGGTTCCCGCCACCGCGCCCCAACCATTTCGGGCGGGCGCATACTGACGGCGGCGACGTGGACTGAGCGGCCTAATTACGTATGGATCGTCTCTGCAATAGTAAAGACGGAGACCGCATGGCGCGTTACACAATTTTTACCGCTGAACTTTTTCCCCCTAGCCCGACTTTCGCTGTTAGATGGTTTTTGGGATCCTGATCGTTGAGATTGCGTTCATTTTTTCAAAAGGTCTCCACCACAGGCTTGGTATTCCGGATCTCGGGCGGGGGCTGGGCGGGGAGGGTGAAGCCGAGTTGGTCGAGCAGGAGCTGGTGGACTTTTTCGGGCTTGGTGTAGCGCTTCATCC
>JAYVNM010000067.1:0-5717 GCA_043758445.1 Akkermansiaceae bacterium
CTTTGAGCGAGGCGGCGGTTGGCTGATTCGGTTGGTGATGGAGCGGTCGGTTTTTATCCGCTTAGGAGGAGTTCGGCTTCGTCTGGTAGGCCTGGAAGCGACCCTCAAGGTGGAAAGTCCCGCGAGCGGTCAATTTCATACCGACGGCTGGGCAGGCATGAGTTTTTACAGCAAAGGGATCGAGCTGCTGTTCTTCGGTGCCGGCTATGGCCCGGAGCGTACTTGGGCCTTGGATGTGAAGCAGCGGCTGCCTATCATTTTGCCCGGCAAGCCCTCGGTCGGCCCGAAGACCGTGACGCTGCGCTACGATCGTCGAACGGGCGACGTGAGTTTGCATGAGGGAAAACTCGCGCTCGGTCCCGCCTTCTGCCGTGGCAAGATTCCCGCTGGACTGGCCTTTGATGAAATCCGCAGCGGCGCGTCGTCAAGCGCAGCTCTGGCTCTCGGTTCACTGGAGATCCGGGCCGGTGATGGGTCGCCGTGATTTTAAAAATCGAACCAGTCAGAAGGTTCGTGCTGGCCCGCGCAATGCAGACCGACGTGGTCATGCCCGAGTTCTGTTAGGCACTCGCGCAACCGAGTTAGGATGATTTCCGGCGTGTTGCAGTCCGAACTCAGATGTCCTAACACCACGCGTCCCAGCGCGGGGTGGGCGATGTCACGGATCAGCGCGGTCACCTGGCTGTTGGACAAGTGCCCATGCTGCGAGCTGATCCGCTGTTTGATCGACCATGGGCGCTTGGTATCGGCTTCTAGCAAGTTCTCATCGTAGTTGGCCTCCACAAAGATGCCGGTCAGTCCGCGCAGCCGTTCGGTCATATTGCGGGTAACGTGGCCTGCATCTGATAGAAATCCCAGCCGCCGCTGCGCATGGCCGATCACGAAGCCCACCGGGTCCACGGCGTCATGTTGGATCGCGAAGGTTTCCACCGCCACGCCGCCAATGGCAAAAACTTGGCCTGCTTCGAAAAATTTCCACGTCGCGCCCTTGATCCCGCCCTCCCTGACGACCCTGGCTGTGCTCGTGGTTGAGAATATCGGTACCGGATGCTGTTTGAGAAAAACCTTCAGCCCGCGGACGTGATCGCCGTGCTCATGGGTGAGCAAAATCCCATCCAACGATGCGGGGTCGATCCCCACTTGGTGAAGTCGCAGGGCCAGTTGTTTCGCACTCAAGCCGGCGTCGATCATCAGGCGCAGTCCGCCGCATTCGACGACCGCCGCATTTCCTCTGCTTCCGCTGCCCAGTACCGCAAATCGCATCACGACTGGACCATGCCGCGCCCGCCAAATTCAGGCAAGCCCTACCACTCGCGCCGCAGGAAATGAAAAAAGAAAACCGCTGTGCCGTCCTTGGCGCTGTGAGCCACGTTCCGTAAACTCAATAAGTGGGGTCTTCCAGCGGTTTTCCGTCTTCCTAAAAAGGCGTGACATCGTCCGCAGGAGGATGACCCCGGTTCAATCATATCGGTTCGGGCCAGCTACCAAATTAGTCGCACACAGCAGTCAGATGAAGACTACCGCTCCGCGGCTTTCCCGCAACCGAAATCATTTAAAAGAATGTGCTTCACAAATCGATTTTTAGCCGTAGCCGCGTGCGATTTTTCTCTATCGTCCCGGCCCGCAAATGTTACCTCATCCCCATGAAATTCCTCTGCCTGCTATGCGCGATCAGCACCGCCACCGCCGCCGGTCCACCCACGCCGCCGGATCCAGATGAGGCGGCATACCCGGCGATTGAGCGGTTTGTTGAGGTTTTGGAAACCGTCCGCAAGCGCCACCCGGATGTGGACCGCCTCGCCTACGAGCACCTAGTCAACCACGCGCTTGAAGGGATGCTTGCTAGCCTTGACCCACACTCGTCCTTCATCCACCCGGAGATGGCCACGCAGATGCGGGAGCACACGGATCTCAATCCCGAGTTGCCGTCACTGGGCATCAGCCTCGGCCTGCGTGATGACGGACCATACATCGCCGCCGTCACGCCCTTAGGTCCGGCCGCCAATGCGGGCGTGCTGCCGGGGTCTGGATTGCTAGAAATCGACGGGCGAAAAACCCAAGGCACGGCCTTCGCAGAATTGCTCGGCCCGCTCCGTCGGGCGGCGGGCGAGAGCACCCGGCTCATGCTCAAATCTCCCGCCGCGCCACGGCCCTTCGAGGTCGCGCTCGTGCATCGCCTCGTGTCAGAGCGATCGGTCGTGGAGACCAAATTTTGGAACAAGGAAATCGGTCTCGGCTATGTCCGGCTGGCGAGCTTCGGCAACAACTGCGCGCGTGAGATGGAGGCCGCCCTCGACGAGTTGGAAGACAGTGGCATGAAATCCCTGATCCTCGATCTCCGCGAGAATGGCGGTGGGGATTTGCATGAAACCGTGAAAATTCTCGGCCTTTTCCTGCCGCCTAACACCGCCGTGGTCACCACCCGTGGCCGCGATGGCGAAGTCTCCGAACCGCTGAAAACGCCCGAACGCGAGCGCCGGAAGCGGGAGTATCCGCTGGTGGTGCTGCTCGACCGCATGTCCGCTTCCGCCTCGGAACTCACCGCAGGGGCGCTGCAGGATTTGAAACGTGCCACGGTCATTGGCGAGCTGAGTTATGGCAAGGGCTCGGTGCAAAACATCATCCCCATGGGTGGCGGCACGGCACTGCGCCTAACTATCGCCACCTATCACACGCCATCGGGTAATACGCCGCACCGCAAGGGAATCACGCCGGATGTGCCGGTGGTGATCGATGAAGCGAGCCGGGCGAATTTCTTGAAACGCTGCAATCTCAATTCACTAACACCTGAAGATCGCAAAGCGAACGAAGCGTGGCAGGACCCGGTGATGGAGGCCGCGATCAAGACTCTGCACAAAGAGTGATCAGGAAAAAGAAAAGCGCGCTTTGGATATCCCCCCGGATTTCGCAAAGCGCGCTTTTTTCTATGCCATTCGGCTGGAACCTCGTTCGGTTGACTTCCCCCCGGAGATCAATTCGAAACTCTTGGTCCAGCGTTTTAGAGGCTGGTGTTTTGAAGAGGCGGACCTCGCTCAGAACGAATTCAAATTACCTGAAATTCAGGAAATAGGAAGGAGTTTCGAGGCCCAATACCGGCCAAATAGTCCCAATATCGGCCATAGGACCGCATGTAGCGTCGCTTTTGATGAATCGTGCGAAGCGCAGGGGGAGCGTAAGCGCCCTCGCTTGCGATTTTTGGCGCCCTCGCCGGAAATGGGCTGATATGAGATTGGAACATTCCATGGGTTTTGAGAGACGCAGGGTATGTCCTGTTGCTTGCCGGTCCTCGGCGGGGCGCCAAGGACGACACGCGAGGGCGCGTATGCTCCCCTTTTGCCCTTACGGTAGGATGCGTGAGAGCATGTATGGCATCAGGCTGTCTCCAGCAATGACTTGATACCTCGGATCGAGCGGACTTTCACTCGGTCTGCTCAAGCCGGGTGAAGCGCACCGCCGACAAGTCCGCAGAACTCGGACCAATCATCGCCTCGAATTCGCCTGGCTCGACGACTGGCTTGAAGTCTCTGCCTGGAAATGTTAGATCTGTATCCGTGATCTCGAATGACACGGTGCGCGACTCGCCAGCGGCCAAGGTCACGCGCTGATAGCCGCGCAGTTCCTTCACGGGCCGGCACACCGAGGCGACGAGATCCCGCAGATAGAGTTGCAGGGTTTCCGTGACCGGATGCGGACTAAGATTCGTGATACCGACGGAAACCGTAACTGATCCGCCCGGTGACATCGCTGGCGGACTAACAGTTACTTGACCCCAGTCAAAGTTCCCGTAAGTCAGACCGTGGCCGAAAGGATAGAGTGCCTCGTTTCCTGCATCCAAATACTTGGAGGAATACTTCGCCGCCGCATCGAAGGGGCGTCCGGTCGGTTTCTCGCGATAGGTCATCGGCAATTGGCCGACGCTGCGGGGGAAGCCCATCGTCAGTTTTCCGATAGGCGCGGAATCGCCGAAAATGATTTCCGCTAGAGCCCTGCCGCCTTCCGAACCGAGCGCCCAGGCGTGGAGAATTGCCGGAAACTTCGAGTGTTCCCAAGTCAGCTCGAGTGGGCGTCCACTCAGAGTGATAAGCACGCAGGGTTTGCCGGATTTCAGCACCCGTTTCGCCAATTTCCGCTGGTGTTTTGATAAGCGGATGGTGGTCCTGCTGGCGGCTTCCCCATACATTTCCCAAGTCTCGCCTAGCACCAGTAACACATGGTCAGCCTCGTTTGCCAATCGCCCGGCCTCCGTTAGGTCGTCGCCTGTGGCGAAAACCACCGATGCCGCCACACCGGCGATTTCCCGGATTCCTGCCAATGCAGAAACCGCCACCGTCTCATCTCCAGCGGCGATCCAACAGCCTAACATATCCCGCCCGCTGGCCGCCAGTGAGCCGATCACCGCGATGTTTCCCTGTTTGGCAAGCGGTAGCAGTTGACCTTCGTTTATCAATAAGACCACCGCTTCACGGGCGGCCTCGCGGGCGAGCTGTCGGGTTGCAGGATGCGGGTAGATCGCACTCGCGCGCGCCTCATCGCAGCGGGCGAAGGCGTCATGAAAAAGCCCGAGATCCCACTTCGTGCCCAGCACCCGCAGCACCGCCGCGTCCACTTGCACCATTGTGACTTGCCCGGATTCCAGCAAGTCCGGTAGGGATGTTAGAAATGCCTCGGACATCATGTCCATGTCCACTCCCGCCTCCATCGCTTGTTGCGCCGCCTCGATCTCCGTGGCTGCGGTGCCGTGATTTCGCATCTCGGATATCGATGTGTAGTCGGTGACGATCCAACCTTGGAAACCCCATTCGTCGCGCAACAAATCTGTTAGTAACCAAGAATTGCCGGTCGCCGGGATGCCGTCGATTTCATTGAACGAGGTCATCACCGTCCGCGCCCCGGCGTCGATGGCGGCGCGATAGGGCGGGAAATACGTTTCCTCCATCGCCCGGCGGCTCATGTCCACGGTGTTGTAATCCCGCCCACCCATCGGCGCGCCGTAGAGGGCAAAATGTTTCACGCAAGCGAGCACCGATGTTAGATCCGACGGGTCATCTCCCTGATAGCCACGCACCATCGCCGTCGCGATTTTCGCGCCTAGCCAAGGATCTTCGCCTGCGCCCTCCGCCACCCGGCCCCAGCGTGGGTCTAGGGAAATGTCCACCATCGGCGAGTAAACCCAGTGCAAACCATCCGCGGCCGCTTCCCTCGCCGCTGCACGGGCGCAGCTTTCGATCAACTCGAGATTCCAGGAACAAGCCAAGGCCAGCGGGATCGGAAAAATTGTGCGATGGCCGTGAATCACGTCGTAGCCAAAGATCAGGGGGATACCCAGTGGACTGGCCAGCGCGAGTTCCTGCAGGGTCCGCGTGGCTGCGGGGGTGTAAACATTGAGCACTGCGCCACAATGGCCCGCGCGGATTTTGGCCTCCAGATCACCGGTGCTTTTCATCCCGGTCGCATCCATCGTCCCCGCCAGCAGGTTCAGTTGCCCGGCCTTGTCCGCAGCAGTCATCCGGCCTAACAGCTCAGTGAGGAAAATTTCCTTGCTCATCCCCGCCATCACGGACCCGGATGCCTGCGCGTTCAAGGGTTAAATGGGGGTAACTATTCAGCACTGCACGCCAGAGGATCTCCGGTGAAGGCGGCTTTGATGGCGGCCATGAGGTTGAGGCCGCGCTTGCGGATTGTGGAGATGTCGCTGCTGATGGTGCAGAATCGTTCCG
>JAYVNM010000068.1:0-5698 GCA_043758445.1 Akkermansiaceae bacterium
GCACTTCAAACCAAGGCGGGATATTGAAAATCCCGCCAAATAAAAAATGACACATCCTCGCTGTGCGGAATAACGTCCGCGTTCATGGGCTTCTGCAAAAAATACGAACGGCATTTCATCGGCCAAGGCCGTAACAGTGTCGATCATGCTCGCGATTATCTCACCGGCCTGCTGGGCACGCAGAGGCGCAAGAACATTGAGACCATCGAGAACGATGTCGCCGACAGCGATTATCAAGGCATGGAGCAATTCATCAGTTCTTCTCCATGGTGCCACAGGAGCTTGATGGATGATGTGGCGAGAGATGCTGATGAATTGTTCGGCGATGAGAATGACGCGGGATTGATGGTCGATGAATCGAGTTTTCTCAAAAAAGGAAAAAGCTCGGTTGGCGTGCAAAGACAATGGTCGGGGCGGGCAGGGAAAATTGAGAATTGCCAGGTTGGAGTATTTGCCAGTCTGGCTCGTGGAGATGAATTCGCGCTGGTCGATTTCCGACTCTATTTACCTGAAGGATGGGCAGAGGACAAGGAGCGTTGCAAAAAGGCGAAAATCCCGCTGCAACATCGGATCTACAAACCAAAGTGGGAGCAAGCCCTTGATATGGTAAGACAGGCGAGAACTAACGGTGTCAGATTCGGTTGGGTGGGGGCGGATGCTCTTTATGGAAATAACCAATTATTCCTCAACGCTTTGGAAGATGACGGTGAAAAATTCATGGCAGATATTCACCGCACTCTCAAGTTATGGTTAGAACGACCGGAGCTGGAACAACCCATCTCAATCAAGGGAAAAATGGGCCGTCCAGTGAAGAGACCAAAACTCAAAGCCACCTTCGATCGCTCGGTTGAGCAAACCGCAGAACGCGTGGTTGATGAGCATTTCGAGGATGACGCCCGCGAAGTGACATTCCGGCAGGGAACCAAGGGCAAGCTAACAAGCCGCTTCTGGTCACGGGCCGTCTGGATCTGGGATGAAAAGCAAGCCAAGCCTCCTCGGATGAGAACGTTGATCGTAAGAGAGGATGAAAGCGGAGAGATGAAATACAGTCTTACCAACCTGCCGGTTGAAACGGAACTGCAGCGTCTGGCTTATATACAAAACCAGCGCTATTGGATTGAAAACGCATTTCATGAAGCGAAAAGCCAACTGGGCATGGCGCAGTATCAGGTCAGGGTATGGCAAGGCTGGCACCACCACATGGCGCTGGTTTGCATGGCCACGGTTTTCATGGCGCGTGAGAAGCGCAAGAAGCGCGCCGAGTTTCCTTTGTTGAGCTATCGGGACATTGTCGAACTGCTCGACTATTATATACCTAGGCGGAACCGGGAAGAGAAGGAGGTGCATGAGTAAATCAAAAAACGACATGCGGCAAGGCAACGCGACATCGACCGGAGAAAGCTGCATAAGCCCGGATTGAAGCAAATTCACCATTTAACTAAGTAGAACTAGATGGGCGCTCGAAAACGCACAGCCGAATGAAACGAACGAGAGTGATCTCGACAGTAGATCTTTCTTGGGTGGTTGCCCCCCCCTGGAAAAGGATTTGAATTCCAATTTTACCTTGAAGATGCATACGGCGAGCGAGCAAAAGAGGGCAGAACCCTACAAGTCACTTGGCTGAATTCTTATGCGCCGCCAAGCGGCACTTTGACGATGGACGAATATAAGGATCGCGATGACAAGATCATCCCCAAGTATGAAGAACCCAACCATTTCCCCGGTCGTCAACTCTTCACCGTCACTCTCACCATGCCCGGTCATGAAGGAGAAGCGGTTCCAGCTCCTAAAGAAGTCCAGCCACCGGAGATCAAACAACCCGAGACATCTCCCTCGGTTTCTCCCAGCAGGGTAGCCAAGGTGCCTGTTGTGAAAATTGCGGCACCCACTCAAAGTGACGCTTGGCAAAAGTGGCTGCTACTTCTCCTGTTGCCAGCTCTTTGGATCGGTTGGTTTGTTATCCGGCGGTTGAAAAACAAGTGATGCCCAGAATTACGCAGTGCGAAACATTCCCATAGAAACCAATTTCAAAATTTTCTTTGCTCACCAACTTCCTCTGACCGCCAATCTTGCCTAGACCAAGAAAGCCGCTGGACATGAATCTAACGCAGCTTTTTGATGAGTTGCACTTGGTGAGTAACTGAGCCGTTCCACAGCTTCTCGCGGTTGCTGATGCGAATCCATCCCGGGTTTCATGCCCCTAGGCGTTTGCGGGAGGCTAGTAATTCATTTAGGAAATCGGCCGGTGTTCGGTCGGTGGTGGCGATGCGGAAATCCACTCGCAGGCCGCCGCAGCGATCGCGAAAGCCTTGGATCGCCGTGCCGATGGCCTCGCGATAGGCGGCGCGGACAAGGGCGGCATCCGCTTCGAGGCGTTCGCCGGTTTCCATATCAATGAAGCCGGACACGCCGTCGAAGGGCAGATCGAGCTCCGCCGGGTCTAACACCTGCACCAACACCACATCATGTCCCCGCCTGCGGAAATGTGCCAGCGCGCGGAACACCGCATCCGGCGCGTCCAATAGGTCCGACAACATCAGCACCAATCCCCGGCGGGCCATGCCTTCCGCCAGCGCTTCCAGCGCCTTGCCGGTATCGGTGCGACCCGCAGGCTGATGGGCTGCGAGGGCTTCGAGAAAATGCCGAGTATGGCGCGTCCCGCCCTTGGCCGGAAGCCAGGTGCGGACTTGATCGTCATAGACCACGAGGCCGAAGGAATCCTGCTGGTGGCTCGCCAGATAGGCAGCCCCGGCGGCCACCTCGCGGGCGAATTCGAATTTCGTAAGATTCCCCGAGTGCCGGAATGCCATCGACGCGGACGCATCCAGCACAAGATGGACTCGCAGGCTGGTTTCCTCTTGGTATTGCTTGATGAAATAGCGCTCGCTGCGACCGAAAACCTTCCAATCGAGATGCCGCAAACTGTCGCCCTGCACATAGTCGCGGTGGTCGCGAAACTCAACACTCGCACCCTTGACGGCGCTTGAATGCTGGCCCGCCCGCCCGCCCTCCGCCGTCCACCGCGAGCCAAGCGCGAGGTGGTCGAGCCGCCGCATGGTTACGGGTGTTAGAAAATCGGAGAAGCCGGGCATTTTTAAAAGATTAAATCTTAAATTCTAAACAGATGATAGGAGATCGGAGATAGGGGATTTAATAGAATCCGCTTTGCGTTCCTCTGCGGCCTTTGCGACTTTGCGGTAAATCTTCATTCACTTCAGTGCGACGTTCGACTTTATTTAACCAAAGCATGGAACAATATATTAACTCCAAGCGCGGTGGAATCCGGGGCTTCGTAGCCGATGGCATAGGGGGCGGGGGCTTGTTCCCAGCCGGCGGATAGATCGCGGGGACAATAGATGATGGCGGTGGAGCCGTTAATTTCCGCAGTGAACAATTCCGGGGCGGTGGTCTTGCGATTGTCGAGCTGGGCGGCCAACGCGGGGCGTACTTTTACCATGCCTGCTTCGTTAGGTTGGTGGCAGAGCGGGGAGTTTGCGGGCACCGGGACCAGCGGGTGATCCGGCAGCACCTTCGCCATTTCTGCGCGGAAGGCGGTGTCGAAGGAGGCACGGCCATCGCCTGCCTCCGCGAAGAGGACGCCGCCTTTCATGAGGAACTGCCGCAGGTTGGCGCGTTCGTTTTCGCCGAGCGCAAAATCGGTGGTGCCAGTTAGATAGAGCAGCGGCGTTTCAAACATCGAGGCATCTGATAGAGAAACTTCACGCCAATCGAAGGAGACGGGGGCACCGGTCGTTTCATTGAATTTCCGCAGCAGCATGGGCATGGCGGCGGGCCGAGTTTTCCATGGCCCGGCGTGGGCTACCCAGCCGACGCGCAGGCTGCCCGCCTTGCTGCCGCCGCCGTCGGCGAGTTCTACGCTCTTGCCCGTGCTGCGACCGGCCTCCTGCATGGCGGTGACGTAGGAAACGAGATTTGCGCCGAGCTTCTGGGCGTCCGCGTCCTCGTAGCCCCAGGAGTCGTGGCGGTTTTCTTCCCATCCCATCGCGATGTCGAAGCGGGAGATGATGATGGCGGTACGGTTGTCGATATCCACGCCATCGAACCATGGATAGTTATCCTTCACCACCCCGTCCTTGATGGCGCGTTCGCGGTATTTTACCTCTTTGATTTCATGATAGGCGCAAAACATCGGATGATCTAACCGCAGGCGGTAGATCGGATTTTCCGGCAGGATTTCCTGTGCAGCGGCGACTGCGGACTGGTAGAAATCCGGATGACCGACCAAGGCATTGAACAGGATGGTGCCGCCATTCCTAACATACTCACGCATCCGGGTGATTTCTGCGGGGGTGAGTTTGAAGGGCTTGTAGCCGGAGCGGTAGAGCACCGGGTTCTCGCGGGGATTGGTGGATACTTCCTGCCAGGTCTTGATGTTAGAGCTGAAATTTACGCCCATTTCCCCGCTCATCCATTCGAGCAGTTTTTTCAAATCGTGCGGCGTGCGCGCCCAGTCCTCGGCATCGCCGGTGCGGATCTTGGTGAGCAGGACCGGTGGCTGCGGCGGATTCTTGTGCTCTTGGCGTTTCTGCGGGACGACTGGATAGGGCAACGGCGGCATGCCCTCGGATGAGGAAACCTGGGCGGGCGGTGGCTTGGGATTCTGCAATGGCGGCGGCTCCGGCGGGATGGGCGCGGCGAGCGCGACCACGGGGCAAAGCGCGAACAAGACGGCAGGGAGGGCTTTCATGGCGGTAAGTTGCATTTAATCCAATCGTTAAAACGTGAGTCTCCGGTGGTTTCATTCAATGGATCAACGGGGATGCGAGGCGGGGGTTGTGATCGACGGCGGACCTGCTATTTTTCGGCAACCCCATGAACGCCAATTTCCCCCCACCGCCGATCGCCACGGGAGTCGTTTACGAGGCGCGAGGGGTGCGCAAGGTCTATCACACCGGCGAACTGGATGTGGTGGCTTTGCATGGCGTGGACATCGAGCTGAACGCCGGCGAGTTCGTCTGTCTGCTCGGTGCATCTGGCAGCGGGAAATCGACCCTGCTCAACATCCTCGGCGGACTCGACGTGCCAACTGCGGGAAACCTGATCTACAAGGGCTGGCCGTTGGATGGCGCGGATGAAAACACGCTCACTCTATTCCGCCGCAACTGCGTGGGCTTCGTGTTCCAATTCTACAACCTCATCCCCAGTCTAACAGCCCGTGAAAACGTCGCGCTCATTACCGCCATTTCCCGCGATCCCATGTCACCGGAAGAGGCGTTGGAAATGGTCGGTCTAAACGCGCGGATGGATCATTTTCCCTCACAACTATCCGGCGGCGAGCAGCAGCGCGTGGCCATAGCCCGCGCCATCGCCAAGCGCCCGGAGGTCCTGTTGTGTGACGAGCCCACCGGCGCGCTCGACGTCACCACCGGCATCGCGGTGCTGGAGGCCGTGGAGCGCATCAACCGCGAGCTCGGCACGCTCACCGTCATCATCACCCACAACGCCGTGATGGCGGAAATGGCGGATCGGGTCTTATATCTATCAGATGGAAAAATCGTTAAATCCCAACGCAACGAAATCCGCCTGCCTGCCTCACAACTAAAATGGTGATAGGACCAATACGACCTATATGACTTATAAGGTAACTACTCAGGTCCATAGGAGGCCAAGCATTACGGATTTATTTATTTTCTTGGGATCCTGAGCTATTTCCAAGCCGTGAGCGACCCTCGACCCA
>JAYVNM010000069.1:0-5683 GCA_043758445.1 Akkermansiaceae bacterium
GGGCCGCTCGAACGACAACGAACCCGGTGGTTAGAAAGCCGCAAGCCGTACGATCACCTCATCAAACTCACCCAACGACTCCACCGCAGGCCAAGAATCCTTCCCCGTAGCAAGCTCTGGCAGGCCCTCTCCTATGCCGTCGCGCAATTACCGCACCTGGAATCCTGCTTCATCCAAGGCCAGATCGAGTTCGACAACAACCTAACGGAAAACGCGATCCGCCCCACCAAACTGGGTCACAAAAACTGGATGTTCATCGGCGGCGAGCATACCGGCTGGCGCAGTGCGGTGATTTACACCTTCGTCGAACAGATCCGCCGTCACGGAGCAGACCCCTTCGCCTACTTCGAGTGGGTGTTCGGTAAACTCATGCACAACCCGCCGGCCGAAGAACTCGAACAACTCCTTCCGATCCACTGGATCGAAGCGCGTGCGGCAGAAGCCGCACCAATCGAGATCGAGATCACCGCAGTCGCATAGGTTCCATAGATCGGAGCAGTTTTGTCAGAGAAGCCAGAGCTATGGCAAAAATGCCAGAGGTGCTCTGTTGACCGCTTACCTTCAGCTAGGCATGGAACCGGCGAGTATCGGACCGCAATCCCTACTATTTCATAAGCCTCGCGGGTAACATCCACGTTTGTCCCACACGCCAACACCAAACGTTCACACGGCTCAACTTCTGATGTCGATCATCGCCCGCTTGCGGCGGGCCTCGATCCAATGCTCGTATTGGCCGGAGGTTTTTTTCCGGCGGACACGCTCTTCAAGCATCTCGCGGACCTTGTCGTTGAGAGGCGGCGACGGGCCGACTACAATCTTGGTCGGCTTGACGATAGTAAATCCTTGGCGGTCCAGCAGCGGGCCGACGATTTTTCCAACCTGAGCCTCGAAGATGATCGCGGCGAACTCGGGCGAGAGGTCGGTGCGCGGCACGTTTTCCTGCAACCCTCCCTTGTCGGCGTAGGCGTCCTTCGACTGGGTTTTGGCAAGTTCGGCGAAGTCCTTGCCAGTAGCAAGCTGTCTCGCCAAGTCTTCGGCGAGGGCCAGTTGGGATTCCGGCGTGGCGGTCGGGTTCGCCGCATCCATGGCGGGGATGAAAATTTTCTGGAACGAGATCACGTCCTTCGTCACGTCGCGCAGGCTGGACTTAACGGCATTATATTCATTCTGGATTTCGTTCGGCAGCGGCGGCGGCGCATCGGAAAACTGCTTGGCCCGCATCGCTTGCACGACCATTTTTTCCTGAGTCATCGTGCGGTAGCCATCCATCGTCAGGCGGCTGCGTTTCAGTTCCTCGCGGAACTTCACTTCGTTGCCATTGTAGAGCTCGCGGACTTGGCGTTTCACCTCATCATCGATCACGTTGGGTTTGATCGAAGCACCGATCAGTTTGAACTCGTCGAGGATGATTTGCCGGTCGATCAGCTCCTGGATGATGTTCGCTTTCGCCTCTTTGAATTTCGTTTCAAACTGCGCACCACGACCGGGAAACTGAGTCGCGAGTTGCGCGAAAATTGGCGCGAGCATGAACGAAACCTGATTTTTTGTGATCACTCGGCCATTCACTTTGGCCGCGATGCCATTGACTTCGACAGGGCCGGATGGCTGTGGCGGGGCGGTCGGGCGAGGCGGGGCTGCCGGGCGGGGCGGTGACTGTTGCAGGGGACTCGGTGCGGACGGCGGCTCTTGAGCGGAAATCACCGCCACCGGAAGAACCGTGCCGGAAAGCACCAAGGCCAGAGCGAGTCGTGATTTCATGGAAGTCATGGGGATGTCAAAAGTTTTGGAGCAGCGAAACCGCTTCGGCGAGTTTTCCCCGTGGACTCGCGGATTGCAAGCGGGGAAAGCGGCGACCTTCTAGCAGGATGTAATCGCCGTTCCGGTGCAGCATCAGCCGTTGGCCTTGGATTTCCACTGAAGCGATGCCTTCCGCCGCCGCGAGCGCCTTGATCCGAGTGATCTCGATGAGCCTTGCCGCAGCATCGGGAATCCGGCCGAAGCGGTCGCGCCAGGAGGCTTCGAGCGCATCCAAAGCGCGTTCTGTCCCGGCTTCGGAAATTTCCCGGTAGGCGGTGATCCGGACCTTGGTTTCCTCCAACCACGCGGCGGGTAAAAATGCGGGCAGCATCAATGCAGGATCAGCCCGTGCATAGGCGGTCTCGCTGAAGGCGATGAAATCCGCCTTGAAACTCGTCTCCCCACGTGGTGCGTCTTTGCGGCCCTTCAACCGGTCCACCGACTGGCGCAGAAGCTGGCAATAAAGCTCGAAGCCGATCTGCGAGATGTGGCCGGATTGTTTGGTACCTAACAAATTTCCCGCGCCCCTGATTTCCAGATCCTTCATCGCGATTTTGAAGCCCGATCCCAGCGCGGTGTATTCCTTAATCGCATTGATGCGTTTCCGCGCGTCGCCCACCGTCATCATATCACGCGGCAGCAGCAGGATGGCATAAGCCTTTTCTCCGGCCCTGCCCACGCGGCCTCGGAGTTGATAAAGATCCGCCAGTCCGAAGCGGTCGGCGCGGTCAATGAGGATGGTGTTGGCGTTCGGAATGTCGATGCCGGTCTCGATGATGGTGGTGGCTAACAGGACATCGGCATCGCCTTTGACAAAGGTGTGCATGACCACTTCCAGGTCGTCCTTATCCATCTGGCCGTGACCGATGAGGATACGGGCCTCAGGTACCAGCTCGCGGATTTTCGCGGCCATCATGTCGATGGTTTTCACCCGGTTGTGCAGGAAAAACACCTGCCCGCCGCGCTTCATCTCGCGGCGGATCGCATCGCGGATCACCCGCTCGTCGTAAGCGCAGACGGTCGTGGAAACGGGCACTCGGTTCGGCGGCGGCGTGTCGATGGTGGACATGTCCCGTGCGCCCATCAGCGCCATGTAAAGTGTGCGCGGAATCGGCGTGGCAGAGAGCGTTAGAACATCAACCTGACGGAAGAGTTGTTTGAATTTCTCCTTATGCGCCACCCCGAAGCGTTGCTCCTCATCGACCACGACCAGCCCGAGATCCTTGAATCTAACGTCCCCGGAAACCAGCCGGTGCGTGCCGATGACCAGATCCACCGAGCCATCTGCTAGGCCGGCGAGGGTTTCTCTAACTTCCGATGCCGAGCGGAAACGATTTAACAGGTCGATGCGGATCGGATAGTCCGACATGCGCTCGCGAAAGGTCCGCCAATGTTGTTCTGCTAGGACGGTGGTGGGGACGAGAATGGCGACCTGTTTGCCGCTGGTGATCGCTTTGAACGCGCCGCGGATCGCGACCTCGGTCTTGCCGAACCCGACATCGCCGCAGATCAACCGGTCCATCGGGCGGCTGGATTCGAGGTCCAGCTTGGTCTCGTCGATCGCCCGCCGCTGGTCGGTCGTCTCGGTGTAATGAAATGAGCGCTCAAATTCCCACATCCAGCGCGAGTCCGGCGGATGCGCGAAACCAACCTCGCCCTGCCGCTCGGCCTGCACCCGCAGGAGCTGCGCTGCGTAGTCCATGATCGACTTTTCCGCCGCCTTCCTTGCGGTCTTCCACGCCGCGCCACCGAGTTTGTTGAGTTCCGGCGTTTTGCCCCCGAGTCCCACGTATTTCCCGACCAAATGTGCTTGCTCCAACGGCACACCTAACAACGCACCGTCACGATATTGCAATACCAATTCCTCGCCCTCATCGCCCTGCTGGATGCCTTTGAACCGACCAATGCCATATTCATAATGCACCACCAAATCCCCCACCTCCATCTCATCCACCGTCGCCCGAGCACGCGCCGCACGGGCCTTTTCCATCAACGACCGCCGTGGTCCGCCCGGCGTGCGGTAGCGCCCAAACAGCTCCGACGACGACAGCACCGCCAGTTTCGAAACCGGCACCGTGAAACCCGCCATCAACTCGCCACGGATCGCGATCAACCCGAGATCCCGCTCCAGATCCTTGCCCGCGAGTTCGGCGAAGCGCTCCTCCTCGCCCTTGTTGCCAAAGACCATCGCGATGTCCCACCCACCGCGCTGCCACTCGTTGAGCTGGCGGAAAAAATTCTCCCGCCGCGTTTCCTCCAGCACGAAGTCCCCCGCCTCGAAGGTGCCTAACGGACTGCCGAAACAGGCAAGGGTGAAATCCTCCTCGCTGTTATACTCCGCCGCGTCCTCCAGAATTCTAACATCCGCTCCTGCGATCTCCGCGCCGAAGGAAATGATCAGATCGTTTGCCCGCCGATAGTCCGCCACCGTGCCCTCGGTCGAAGGCTCGGCCAGCAAGATATCCGCCACCGTTAGCTTCTGCGTCGAGGCCTGCGAATCCAGATCGAACTCGCGGACCGACTCCAGTTCCGTATCGAAAAACTCCAGCCGCAGCGGCTTCGCGGCCTGCCACGCGAACAGGTCCAGAATCCCGCCGCGCACCGCGAATTGCCCACGCCCGGTGACGGTCGGCACGCGCTCGTAACCGTGCTCCGTTAGAGATCGGGCGAGCTCAGCCGGATCAAGCACCGCGCCCGGTTTCAGCGGTGTCCGACTGGCTCTCAGCGCGGCGGGCGAAGGCGCTTTTCCGGCAAAGGCATCGCTGCCGCAGATCACCACGCAGCTCTCCGCCCGGGCGAGAATTTCTAACACCGAAAACCACTCCGCCGCCGATTCCGGATCGGCGATCGTGCCATCGCCCGTTTCCACTGGTCCCTCCGGCAACACCAGCCCCGTCACGCCCCACAGTTCCAGTTCCGCCGCCAGCCGCTCACGATGGCGCGGCATTTCGGAGATCAACCACAGCCGATTTTTTTTCCGATCCCTCGCCGCCTGCACCACCACGGCTGCTAGAAACGCGTGCGCCGCCTCCGCCGAGTGATCAAGCACGACCTCCCCCCCGCCAGTGGCCAAAGGAGCCAGGCGCGCGGCGAAATCCGGCTGCGTCACGGCCCGGCGCAGCCAGGCGTGAGTATGATCGTCCATGCGGGACACGCCGCAGACTCTTGCCGATTTCCCCGCCACCGCAAGCGGCTTATGTGCAACTCATCCACGACATGGAGGGCACCATCGAGATCGGCGATACTTTTAAGAACCTGAAATTCCGGGACAAGCGCGGCAAGCTCCGCACCTTTGACCGCGTCGTCGCCAATCCCATATGGAACCAGAACTGGTTCACCGAGGCGGATTACGATGCCGAATACCTGACCGCCCTGCCTCCCCGCGAGCTCCTTTAGCAGAAGCTCCACGCCGCCATCGAGATTTCCCGAGAGCGGTTAGGTAATGTGCAAGGAGGTGCTGAGTGATTGGCTCGCAACTCAACATTGCTCGGTCCGGTCAGACGGCCGCGAAGTGCCTGGATCTCAAATGTGGCGGATTCGCCACATTTGGAAGTCGAGAATCGGTCGAGGATCCTTTGACACATCGAAAGTCGCCTCACGCCAACGCCCAAAAGGAGAACGGACATTCCTGTCCGTTGTCGGAAATGAGTCACGGGTTGGAAATGAATCACGGGTTGGAAAACCCGTGCTCCGCTTCCAAAGCCCCAACGGGGCGGCAAGATGACAGCCCAGGGCATCGCCCTGGGACCATCGCCCCCAAAGAATCCAGAGCCCTGAAGGGGCGAAACATAGGAGGTGGCAAATGAGCGGGTGGGATCAGAAATCTCTTGGTGATCTTTGCACCATCAAAACGGGCAAGAAAGACGTGAACGAAGGTTCAGCGAAT
>JAYVNM010000070.1:0-16674 GCA_043758445.1 Akkermansiaceae bacterium
GCCGTCGATTTTAAGAACCCCTTCGATGTTCTGGCACATGTGGGTGACGATGGGGCGGGTGAAGGCGTATTGGGTGTCGGTGTCGATGTTCATTTTCACGACGCCGTAGTCGAGGGTTTCGCGGAGGTCGCTTTCGGAGGTGCCGGAGCCGCCGTGGAAGACGAGGTCCATCTCGGCTTCCGCGCCGTATTTGTCAGTGACGGCTTTTTGGCCATCGCGGAGGATGGTGGGTTTGAGTTTTACCGCGCCGGGTTTGTAGGAGCCGTGGACGTTGCCGAAGGTGGCGGCGAAGAGGAATTTTCCGATGGGCTGGAGCGCTTCATAGACTTCCACCATGTCTGCGGGAGTGGTGTAGAGTTTTTCAATCGGCAGGCCGGAGGTGTCATGGCCGTCTTCTTCGCCACCGACGCAGCCGGCTTCGACTTCGAGGATGATGCCGAGATCAGCGCATTCCTTGAGGAGGGCCTTGGAGATGGCGAGATTTTCCGCGAGGGGGACGACGGAGCCGTCGAACATGTGGGATTGGAATAGCGGGCCTTGGCCGGCGGCGATACGCTGGCGGGAGGCTTCGAGGAGCGGCTTGAGGAAACTATCGACCTTGGCGGGGTGGCAGTGGTCGGTGTGGAGGGCGATGAGGACGTTGTATTTTTCCGCGAGGAGGTGGCAGGCCTCGGCGAGGACGATGGCTCCGAAGGCGGCGTCCTTGAGGGCGGTGCCGGAGGCGAACTCGCCGCCACCGGTGGAGACTTGGATGATGCCGTCGGACTTCGCTTCGGAAAATGCTTTGAGCGCCCCGTTGATGGTGGGCAGCGAGGTGACGTTGATGGCGGGATAGGCGTAGCCACCCTTTTGGGCGGCGTCTAACATGGCGCGGTATTGCGCGGGGGTGGCGATTGGCATGGCGGCAGTTCCGTAACCATCTGGCGTGCCAAGGACAAGCCGGAATAAAGGAATTCCGCCAAACCGCTCGGCTTGCCGCTTGCCAAGCGCGCCCTGACACGCTTGTTTCGGGTCATCCCAATGACAGCGCCCGAGACAATTATTTGCAGACCAACGCCTTGGTTTCTTTTCCGCGCGGTCGTGATGCTACTGCTGTTCGGCGTGTTTGCGGTGTTATTTTACCGTGACGGTTCGACGGGCTATCGGAAAAAAAACGAGATCTTCTACCTTCACAAGACCTTCGAGCAGGCCAGTAAAAAATTCCTAGAAGCGAAAGCCAAGGGGCCGCTCACGCCCGCAGAGTGGAAGACGTATGCGGCCAAGCAAACTGTCGATTTTCCCAATGATCGTGCGGTGTTACCCGCAGCGATAGAATTACCCATGCCATGGCCCGCGATCCTGCAGGACTCTGCTAAAATGGAAACCCAGTGGAACCTGCTCTGGCGCGAATACACCAAGGATCGCGGTCTGGATGTGAACCCGCCGGAAGAGCCCTACGATGCCCAGAAAATCAAGGAACAGTGGATCGTTTTCGGTTGCTCAGCCTTGCTCTCCTTAGTCGCCGCATTTTTCCTCATTCGCACGCTCAGGCGCGCGATCTCGGTGGATGGCGAGGCACTCACCACGCAGTTGGGCCAGCGGATTCCCTTCGCCGATCTGAAATCGCTCGACCTCCGCAAGTGGGAGACCAAGGGCCTCGCCACCATCGCTTTTGATGGGCCATCCGGGAAAGGCACCGTCCGCATCGACGGCCTGACCTACGGCGGTTTCAAAAAAGAAAATGACGAACCCGCCGAGCGCCTGATGCGCCACCTTCGCGAGCGTTTCTCCGGGGAAATCATCGAATACGCCACCGTCCCGGAAGGCGAATCCAGCGATGATCCGTCCACCCCCGCCGCCTAGATTTTTCCACCACCCGCGCTTTTCCGCTCTCGTTGCATTTTCGAGGTTGCCAAGACGGGTCTGCAAGCGATAACCAAGCCCAACGCCAACCTCAACTACAGCAACTCATGTCAGATAAAAGTATCGAAGCCCGTGTAAAGGACATCATCGTGGACCAACTTGGCGTCAACGCTGATCAAGTCACCACTGAAGCCAAATTCGTCGAAGATCTCGGTGCCGACTCGCTCGACACCGTCGAACTCGTCATGGCTTTTGAAGAAGAATTCGACATCGAAGTGCCAGACGAAGAAGCCGAGAAGCTCCAAGCCGTCGGTGACGTGGTCGCCTACATCACCAGCCAGCAGGCCTGATTATCCGTTAGGCGAACGCTTTGCAAAAGGGCGGCACCTAACAAGGTGACCGCCCTTTTCATTGCAAAGTGTCCGCTTCAGGGCGACTATCCCGCGCCATGCACTCGCCGGACAATATTCATTACGCGCTAGAAACGACCAAAGTTCTGCGCGAGCCCGACCGCCGGATCGACACCTTTGGCGAGACCCGCTTCGAGTTTCAGCTCATCAGCGAGCTCATGGATCGCACGGGCGAGATCCGCATCCGCACCGGGGAAGTCGAGGCCATGCGCCCGCGCATTCTCCGCCCGTCCGCGTACTCGGAGGTGGAGTTGGATGGGTTCGACTCGTCTGCTAGAGCGCGCTTCGACCAGTTGGTGGAAAAATTAAAAGGCGAGGGCAAGGACCTCGCCTTCCTCCAATACGGCTTCAAATTCCGCCGCGGCCAAGTCCACGAGGAAATCATCCACGACACCATGGACGCCGTCCGCGAGCGCGTCCTTGAAGACATCCGCCGCACCGGCAATCCCGCCCGCGCCATCATCGAGGGGGTGGATGACGCCTGGGAAATTTCCGTCCTCAAGTTCACCTTCGAAATGATCCTTCGTTCCCATGAAATCAATGCCTTCGATTTCAAACGCCGCGGCCTCATTTGAAATCCAACCGTTTTCTCCCATGAGTCTTTGGACGGTTTTAAAACTTCTCGTCGCCCTCTGCGTTCTGGCCGTCATGACCTTCACCGGCATGTTAGCCTATCACATCCTCGTCAGGCCGCTCGGTGGAGTGTTTGAAAAAATCATTCCCAATCCCGCCGAGGTCGTCAATAAACAGCCCGACGCCGACTTCGCAAAAATGCTCGACTCCGCCGAGCTGCCCGACATCGACCCTGGCGAGAAAGCCTTCCAAAAAGCCCACGAACTCCTCGCCCTCGGCAAGCTCCCGGAAGCCCGCGAGAAGCTGCTCAACATCGTCAACGTCTTCCCCTCCTCATCCTCCGCCCCCGTCGCCCGCCGCATCTTGGGCGAGATGAACCTCGATGAAATCCTCTCCACCACCCACATGGAGGGCAAAAAAACCCACATTGTCAAAAAGGGCAACTCCTTCTTCAGCATTGCCGCCGAGTATCACACCACCCTCGACTGCATCATCTATCTGAACGGCATGATGGAACTGAAAGGCATCCAGCCCGGCGAGGAAATTATCGTCATGCCGTTAGATTTCCGCCTCCTCATCGAGCCACAGCGCAAGACCCTCTCGCTCTGGGACGGCGAGCGCTTCATCCGCGAATACCCGATCCTCCACCTCGGCGTCCAGGGCAAGCTGGCACCCGGCAAATCCAAGATCGGCGCGAAGTCCGCCGAACTCGGGGGCCGCCAAGTCCAGCCCCAGTCCAAAGACTATCGCGGCGCGGAAAAGGTCATCCAAATCGCCAAGCTCCCGCTCCAACTCCGTGGTGCGAACGACGCCGCAGACGCCCCCGCCCACGGCATCATTCTCCGCAGCCCCGACATGGAGGAAATCAACCTCCTCACCCGAGTTGGCAACGAGGTGGAAATCCGCTGATCCACCTCCTCCGCAGCGATAAAGCGGAAAGTGTTCATGTGAACGCTTCTTAGATTTGACTCGGGTGGTTTGCGGGTGTTTAAATCGGGCTTGTGGACTTGCCGCTTACTGCCCTTTTCATCGACTGCGATTCCTTCTTCGCCTCGGTCGAGCAGCACCTGGACCCCGCCTTGCGCGGGCGGCCGGTGGGAGTGGCTCCGGTGATGGCGGAATCCTCGTCTTGCATCGCCGCCAGTTATGAGGCCAAGAGCTTTGGCGTCAAGACGGGCACGGGCATCCGGGAGGCCCGCATCCTATGTCCCGGCATCGTGATCGTCCAAGCCAAGCCGGCGGAATACGTCAAGATTCATCACCGCATCATCGAGGCCGTCGAGTCATGCATCCACGTCGAGGCGGTGTTGTCGATTGATGAAATGTGGGCGTGGTTGCCATTCAACTGGCGCGATCCAGAATTCGTCCGAGAGCTAGGCAGGAACATCAAGCAGACTGTTAGCCATGAAATCGGTGAGTCGGTGAAGGTGTCGGTGGGGGCGGCTCCGAACAAGTATCTGGCGAAAATGGCGTCGAAGATGGGAAAGCCTGATGGCCTGTTCGTGCTCCAAGGACACGAGTTGCCAGCCATCCTTCACGGTTTGGAATTGCGCGATCTAACGGGCATCGCGAAGAACATGGAGGCGCGTTTGCACGCCAGCGGGATTCACACCGTCGAGGGGCTGTGCGCGGCTCCGAAACAAGTCTTGCATGGGGTGTGGGGCGGCGTGCTTGGTCCCCGGCTTTGGCATCTGCTCCGCGGCGACGTGATCCCGGACTTGGTTTCGGCGCGGAAATCCATCGGCCATTCCCACGTCCTGCCGCCCGCCAGCCGCACGCCGGACAAGGCGTGGCCGATCCTCTGCAAACTGCTGCATAAGGCGTCCGAGCGGTTGCGGTCCCACGGGCTGCTGGCTGGTTCGCTCACCCTGCGGCTGGCGTTTCTCCGGGGCGTGGCGTGGGACCCGGAGATCCGATTTCCTGAAACCGACTCCACCTTCCACCTGGTAAAAATGCTCCAGCGGCTGTGGGGCGAACGGCCCGAGCCGCGGGCCGATCTGATCCAGGTGGGCGTCGTGCTATCCCGGCTGCTAGAACGCGGCAACTACACGCCGGAATTGTTCCAAGGCACCGTCGCGCAGGCGATGGAATCAGAGGATGAGAAGCATCAACGGCTGGATGGGGCGATAGACCGGCTCCGCAAACGCTACGGTCGCAACGTAGTTTATTTCGGCAGCGTGCAAGACAGCCGGGAGGCGGCTCCCATGCGGATTTCCTTCACCCATATTCCCGCGCCCGAGCTCGAAGGCGATACGTTGTGAATGTGACTCTACTGCAACTAACCGATGCGGGTGCTTCCCGCTCAACCCTCACTTCACGGGGGGCGAAAGCGTGGGCAGCGCGGGCGCGGTCAGGGTGGGTGGACCCTTGATCCAGCCGAGTGATTCCAGGAACTTGTCGGACTCTATCAGAGTAAGGGTGAAATAGGGATCCTTATTAAAATGTTAAACCAGCCGCCGTTCGAGGAGCTTGGCCTTGAGTGGATCGGAAGCTTGGAGGTGGGCGAGGCCGATGGCAAGGGCATCTGCGGCGTCGGAGGGTGGGGTTTCTGCCAGGCCGAGGATGGCGCGGACCATGAAGGCGACTTGGCCTTTGTCCGCGTTGCCATTACCGACGACGGCCATTTTCACCTTCTTCGGCGAGTATTCGTAAACTTTAAGCCCGTGATCGGCGGCGGCGATGAGCGCGGCGGCGCGGGCGGCTCCCATCGAGATGGCGGTCTGGTGGGATTGCACGTAAATGATGCCCTCGACGGCCACCTCGTCCGGTTGGAATTTCTGGATGATGTTCACCAGATGCGTGCGGATCGCGGAAAGCGCGGCGGATTGAGGGATGGTCTTCGGGATGGAAATCACATCGAAGGCCAGCACCGTTGGCTTGCGCGGATCGCCCTCCAGCACGGCATAACCGGTGTTCCTAACAGCAGGGTCGATGGCGAGGACGCGCATGGGTCAGATTTTCAAAGGATAGAGGCACCGAGAAGCACTGCATTCAATGGTGATGTTCGAGTCGTGAGGGGACAAGGCATTTTGAAGTTCAGAAAATTTCGGCTCCTTCGAGAATCCTCTTTAGATTCCGCCAGTCGGGGAGCAATAAGCTCAGATTTTCATAGAACAACGGACCATGATTTGGATGTCGAAAATGGCAGGTTTAGAGGAAGGAAGTAGTCATGACTTCGCAACGCTCAGTTCTGTCCAGAAGACTTTCGGATTGTGGCAAACACTTGCTTTTGCACCTTCTCAATCAATTCCCCGGTTTCATCGGAGAAAACCGGACTCGAGTAGAGCTTCCGTAATAGTGGCTGCCCCCGCAGGCTCACAAAGTATTCGAAGTCGTTGAAGTTGAGTTCAATTGTCGTCTCCACATTGAAGGGAGCGTTTGCTTCTCCGCGGTAACCATGGAATACAAACCAAACGGTGAATTGTGAATTCTTAAATCCATCCCTTAGATTGTCCACGAATCCACCTAACACGTCATCTGGAGATGCGGATCGGCGCGGATCACACGAAACGACCGATGTCACGAACAGTTCGTCGAAAATCCGCATCTTCTCCATCAAGCGGGTCAGCAGATCCCGAATCCCGTTCTCGTAAAGCCACTTGATTGCCTCACCAGACTTCGGTTTTACCTTTTCCTTGTGGTGTTCCTGACTGCGGATGAAGAGAGCGATTTCCTTCTCGACGTCACCATGTTCTTCGACGCTTTCGCCCTTGCCGGCCTTAACCGCTAACACGAGCGAGTTATCAAGCCGCTGTCCAAGGTATGCGGCAAGGGATTCCAAATCCCCCGCATCCGCCAAACGGAGCGCGGTAAGATAAGCCGCTTTGTCCTGAGTGGGCACGATGATCGGCGGATAGCCGAGGCGCATGAAGAGATAATTCACTAGCATCCGCGCCACCCGTCCGTTACCATCGTCAAACGGATGAATCAGAACGAAGTCGTGATGGAGCTTGGCGGCGATCATCACTGGATGAAGCGTTCCATCCGTCAAGCTGGAGTCAAGCCACTTGACGAGCCGTTCCATTCGAGCTGGGACTTCCGAGGGTGGTGCGAACTCGAACATTTCCCCCGTCGCGGTGAGAACATTGTTCGGGCTCGTTTTGTAATCGCCGGGAATGATCTGCTTGCGGGATGGTTTGCCGTCCGCTGTTTGCGCGGGTTTCCAGAACGGCTCCTTGAGAATGATTTTATTCAGGTCTCGGATGTCGCTCTCGCCAATCAGCCGGGCCTTGTCCTCGGCCAGCGTCAGCAGATGGGCGATTCCGACGTCATGCGCCTTCATCTCCTCGTATTCCCGCAGCGTGTGGTTGCCGTGCGTCTGATCATGAAGAAGCAGAAGCTCGGTCTCGCCGTAAGTCAGCGTGTTGCCTTCGATGTGGTTAGAGTGGTAGTTCCATTCCAGTCGGAGTTTTTTCCATAGCCGTTGCTCGTTTTCTGGAGCCAAAGGCTGGAGGCTGTCCCATTCCGCCTTGAGGGCGTCGATTGTTTCAAAATTCGAATTCATAATGGGGTTCATGAGTTTGCCATTGTCGTCACCGTTGAGACAAAACATTGGAAACTAGGGCTTTGGTTGGAGTTAGGAGTTAGGTGTGGAGTGATATCTCTGGCCCAACGGGATTTCTCGGCTCCAACGGCCTTCCATCCCCTAGCCTGGAGAGCCGCAGAGCCTCCCGGAAAAATGGCATCGGCAAGTTTTTCCCATGTCCCGCAAATCGAATCGTTGGTGTATGCGGTCAAGATCGCATCCTTCGCGCGGGGGTAAGCTGCTTTCACGGCTGGTAAGTCTCCCAGAAACCAAGCCTCCCCTTCTTCAATCGCCAGACAGAACGCGTGCTCGGGGCACGGATGCGCTGCCTCCGCCAATCCATGGAGTTCCTCTTCAAATGTTTCGCGGCTTTTCCTGTCCAAGTCACAAACCACGATTACTGCCGCCCGATAATCGGAACCGTAGTTACTGAAAGTGTTGCCGAATCCGGCAAGCAGTCTTGGTAGCTGATCGAGCAGCATACGTTTCTGAACATCCGCCACAGTCTTCAATCCCTTGGGGATCTTCCCGATTCCTTTGTAGCTGTGAACTCGATACGAGTGTGCTGTATCCAGAATCTTGGGAATTAAGCCATCTAACATGACTTTGCCCGATTGATCTTCGACGAGGATTTCGAAATGCATGGCTTATTCGGCGTCGAGGTAATCGCTGTACCAAAGCCCCCCGAGGGGAAGTTCCTGTTTCACCATTTCCACGACCAAAGGATCATCACTTGCGCGACGGATGGTCGAGAACCCATCTTTTCCCTTATCGAGAATCCAGACTTCCTGCGGGGTGAGCGCATCCACCAGATAAGGCTGATGGGTTGTAACGAAGATCTGAGGAGCGCCCTTGCCGCCTGTGGCATGAGCGCGGAACTCAGATGCAAGCGTCTCAAGCAATTTGTGATAAAGTCCGTTCTCAGGTTCCTCGATACAAATGAACGGCGGGGGATCTGGATCTTCGAGCATGAGGAGATAAGCGAATATTTTCAACGTTCCATCAGACATCTGTTGCGCAAAAAATGGATCCTCAAATCCCTTGTCGTTGAACTGAAGAAGCAGACGGTCATCGGGGCTTTTTTTGGTGGTGATACTGTCAACCCCTGGGATTTTCGTGGCGATCCGGTCGAGAATCCGCTGAAATCGCTGCTTGTGCTCGCGCTCCATGAATTGAACCACGTTGCCCAGATTATCCCCATGGACGTTTAGATGCTTTTGTGGTCCAGCAAGCGGAAGTGAGCGGGCTGCGTCCGGGGTGAAATAGCTCAGATACCAGCCTTCGATAAAACGCCGGAACGCCGCGACGCGTGGATGCTGTTTCAATGCGCCCAACGTGGCGATCCCCAGCGAGCGCATATTATTCAGTTCAACAGCCTCGGTTTCTCCGCTCTCCACCTGACCGGCCATGCTTAGATACTTTTCAATCAACATGCCGAAATCAGCGTCGTCGGAATCCGTTGACTGCGCCGAGGCATCAGCCCCCTTCCAAGCGACGCCCTTGCCTTCCTTGAGCATCAGAAAGGAAAACGGACGGCCGGACGATTGCCCGCGGCGGCGCTGCCGGAGTCGCTCCTTGGCAACATAGACGCGACCGGCAAGGTCGCGGTCAATGGACAATTCGTAGGTGATGGGGCGGCTGATGCGGTCTTCACGGTAGTAAACTTCGAACTCAATGGGGCCATCCCGACCCTTGGAACGGATGCGGTCGAAGCCGCCGCGGCCGCGCAAGTCGCAGGCATCTTCGACTCCATGCTTCAAGCAGTCTGCCAGAAAGCCGAACGCGTCGAAAAGGCTGCTTTTGCCGACTCCGTTTTTGCCAATCACCACGGTGAGCGGTGTCAGGGGAGCATAGCCAGCGGTATTCCACAGCTTGCCGAGCCGGACATCCCGAAGACTGCGGAAATTGCGGACATGGAATCCTTCAATGCTGGGCATAGTCGATTGTGGTTTGGGGTTAGAGAAAATTCGAGAATCAAATTCTTACGCGACTTTTCCGGTCAACAGGCCGCTGCATCAAGCTGCGTTTTTGTGGGTCGAAGAACGTCGCGTTGTTTGCGGAGGAGAGTGAGTTCCTGATCGGCGGTGTCGAGGATGGCGGCGATCTTTTGCTGCTCTTCGAGGCTGCTGGGGATGCGAATGGATTCGCGGATAGCGCGGCGGATTGCGGGATGGTCTTCGGGATGGAAATCACATCGAAGGCGAGCACCGTTGGCTTGTGCGGATCGCCCTCCAGCACGGCGTAGCCGGTGTTTCTAACTGCGGGATCGATGGCGAGGACGCGCATACTTAAGGAGTGACGACACTCTTGTTGTCACGGAGTTTTTTGAAGATGAGAAGTGTGCGGATTTCACCGTGAAGGCTGAGGGCTTTCATGGCATATAACATAGGGCAAAATAGAAGCATCACTGGCAGGATCAAAAGCGGCGCACCAGCCCCTTGAGGAAGGCTTGTGACTAAGGGCTGAATGAGAATGAACAACACTACAACTGCGAGGAGGAAGAATGCGGTGAAGAAAGCAGACCACCGGCGACCCCGGCGCAGCTTTTTAAGCAGTTTTTCCAATTCCTCTGGCGACTCCAGCGCTCGAAGAAACTTCTGGTCACTTTTCTCAAACATGGCGGTGAATGGGGTGATGGGAGGATGCGTTTCAGAGAGGGACAGATAGACCTTCGTTTTCAGCGAGTTTTTTCTGATTTCCATCGAAGGTCAGAAACTGCGTGGCTCCAATGACTCTCGCTGCGGCGACGTGGAGAATATCGAAACTGCGGTGGCCTCCGGTGAGGGTATAAGCCAACGAAAGCCGATTGGATTCGGATAGAATTTCGGCAATATTTGACTGGGTTACCACGAGTCTTCCGAGGGAGATCGCATTCTCATACAGTGCCAAGTGGTCGGCGGATGCTCCAGACTCGATTCTTTTGCTGAACTCGGAAAAGCGAAGTGCATTCCGGAGTTCAAAATCGTTGAATACGCTGATTTGGATCGGATCCTGAACGGTTGCGATCCAATCAGTCGCTTTTTTGCTATGTGAATCGTCCCCATAAAGCGCGAAGAGAAAACTGGTATCGGTGGCAATTACCATTTTCCTGAGGCGTCGTGGATGAGATCCAATGACTCTTGAGAGGTGAGCATTCTTTGCTTGCTGCGGTCGCGGGTGACTTCCGGGGCAAGCGCCCAATTCACTTTTTTAGGTTCCTCCGGTTTTTCAGGAATGAGCCTCGCGATCGGCTTCCCGCGCTGGGTGATAACGATTTCCTCGCCAGCACTTATCCAGCTCAAGAGGCTGGTGTAGTGGTTGCGGAGGTCTCTGACGGTTGCTGTCTTCATGTGGCTACACTAATGTAGCACATGCATGAGGTCAACGCCGCTTTTTGCCGCCGCCGGTCTTCTTGCGGCGGACAGATTTGATCGGCGTATCATCTAACAGCGCGGTGTAGATGTAGTCGAAATCCTCCAGCTTCCGGCGCGGGATGGGTTGGTCGATGAAAATTTCCACGGACTTCGCGTAGTCGAGTTCGTCGGCGGTGAGTATGGTGAAGGCGTCGCCCTCGGCCTCGGCGCGACCGGTGCGGCCGATGCGGTGCACGTAGTCCTCGGCGTTTTCGGGGACGCGGTAGTTGATGACGTGGGAGACGTTAGAAATGTCGATGCCACGGGCGGCGACGTCGGTGGCGACGAGGATTTCATATTCACCGGCCTTGAATCCGGCGAGGGCTTTCATGCGATCCACTTGGTTGATGTCCGAGTGCATGGCGGCCACTTTCACTTGGCCGGTGGTTTTGATGAGCGAGGTGAGTTGGTCCGCCTCCTTGCGAGTGCGGGTGAAAATCATTACCGAGTGGTAGTCGGTTTGCTTGAGAAGTTCTAGCAGGAGTTCGTCGCGCTGGTCCATGGCCACCGGATAGAAGGCGTGGGTGACGCTGGTGGGGATGGAGGTGCGGGCGATCTCGATGCTCGTTGGATCAGTGAGGCACCATTGGGCGAAGGTCTGGATCGCCGGGGGCATGGTGGCGGAGAAGAACAAGGTTTGGCGGCCTTCCCAGGGGCAAAGATTAACGATTTTCCGGACTTGCGGGAGAAATCCCATGTCGAGCATGCGGTCCACTTCGTCGAGGATAAGCACCTTGATTTCCCCGAAACGCATGGAGGTGCGGTAGAAATGATCGACGAGGCGACCGGGGGTGGCGACGACGATGTCGGCCCCGGCGGCGAGTTGTTCGGACTGGGTGCCGAGGCCGACGCCGCCATAAAGTAGGGCGACTTTCATGCCGGTGTGCTTGCCGTATTTTTCAAATTGCTCGGCGACTTGGTGAGCCAGCTCGCGGGTCGGTTCGAGCACGAGGATCTGGGGTTTGCCCATTTTTTCGATTTTCGAGAGCGTGGGCAGGGCGAAGGCTGCTGTTTTTCCGGTGCCGGTCTGCGAGGCTCCGATCACGTCCTTGCCTTCGAGAATGATTGGAATTGCCTGCGCCTGGATGGGCGTAGGTGTGGTGTAACCGGATTCCTCAATGGCTTCCAGAACGGCTGCGGTGAGCCCAAGTGTGTCAAATCCCATGCGGCTGCCTAGGTAAAGGGCGGAGCGGTCCGGGTCAAGGGGCGATTGTGCAGGGCTGACGCACCTAAATTTTCACCGCAAAGCAGCCAAGAACGCAAAGGGAACGCAAAGGGAACGTAAAGAGGTTTTTCAATGGAAATCGAAATGTTGGCGAAGTGGGCGGGAAATCATTCTGCCATACTCAAACTTCTTGAGAATTCCTCTGCGGCTCTTTGCGGTCGTTGCTGGATTCACGGCGCTTTGGGAGCTTCGATGTGTTTAAACAGGCGAAAGAGATCGCTGTTGGAGGTGAAAATCGCGGTAGTGTCCTTGCCGATGGTTTTGTTGTAAGTGTCGAGGGTTTTTACAAACTGATAGAAATCAGCGGCGGAGGTGCTGGTGTTGTAGGCCTCGGCATAGATCCCGGTGGCTTGTGCATCGGCCTTGCCTTTGATTTCCTGCTCCTTGCGATAGGCACCCGATTGGATGGAAAGCAAATCACGTTCCTTGCGGCCGATGATCTTGGCGGCCTCGCCCGCACCTTCCGAGCGGAAGCGGTCGGCGATCTGATTGCGCTCGGAGGACATGCGGGCGTAGATCTTGTCAATGACGCCGGATTTGTAGTTGATGCGCTTGAAGCGGACGTCTAGCAGCTCGATGCCCCAGTCGCGGACGATGGGTTGGGCGGCGGCGAGGATTTGTTGGTTGAGGGTGCTGCGGCCGAACTGGATTGCTGGCAGGACGCCGAGATTGGAGTTGGCGGAGGCGAGTGCTTCGTCGCGAGCGGGGATGCGGTTCTTGTCGCTGCGGACGAGTTCGATGAGGTCATGCGAGGCGATGACGCTGAGGGTTTCCGCGCCGATGATGTCGTCGAGCCGGGAGAGGGCGGTGCGTTCGTTGCGGAGTTTGGTGAAATAGATCTGCGGGTTGACGATCCGCCAGCGTGCGAAGTTGTCCACGGTGACGTAGAGCTTGTCGCGGGTGGTCATTTCGGTGGCCGGGCCGTCCCATTCGAGGATGCGCTTCTCGATGCGGTTGACCTGCTGGATGAAGGGCTTTTTCCAATGCAGACCGGCTTCGTTCTTCGCGGGATCGGTGTTGAAAGTGGCGACGGGTTTGCCGAACTCGGTGATGAAAACCTGCTCGGTTTCATCGATGGTGTAGGCGCTGCTGAAGACGATGATGACCGCCATGATGACGGCGGCGAAGATGGGAATAAATTTCATGATGTTAGAATGGAGTTTGAAGAACAGGCAAATAGGTCTTTATCACGCAAACAATCACTTGAGGTTCATGAGTGGGAGGAACTGTTTGGCATCCTCGTCGATGATAATTTTCGAGCCGAGTTTGGGCAGAACTTCGTTCATGGTTTCCAGATAGAGCCGCTGCTTGGTAATGGCCGGGGCCTTGTCGTATTGGATGAGGAGTTGCTTGAAGCGGGCGACATCGCCCTCGGCCTCATTGACGCGCTGGATGGCGAACCCCTCGGCCCCGGAGATCTTCTGGTCGGCGAGACCCTTGGCCTTGGGGATGACGCGGTTGTAGTCGCCGTTGGCTTCGTTGATGAGTTGCTCGCGTTCCTGTTGGGCGCGGTTTACTTCATCGAACGAACGTTGCACTGGTGCGGGCGGATGGACGTTCTTGAGCTGAATTTGCTCGGCGGTGATGCCCATGTCCAGCGTGGCGAGAATGGCCTTGAGGCGCTTGAGGGACTCCAGCGCGATCTCGGTCCGGCCAATCGTTAGAACTTCGTCCACGGTGCGGTCGCCGATGACCTCGCACATCACGCTCTCGGTTAGATCGCGGAGGGTGGAACCGGGATTACGGAGTTGAAACAGGTATTTCTCGGGCGAAGAGATCCCGTATTGGACGATCCACTCGACCTGCGCGGCATTGAGATCGCCGGTGACCATGTCGCGTTCGAGGTCGGCTTCGTTGCTTGTTTGATCGGGGTTAGAAGCGCCCGGAGTACCGAAGCCAAACTCGAGTTTGAGCTGGCGGCCGACCGGCACGATCGTCGCGGTGTCAATGCCGTAGGGTAGCTTGAAATGCAGGCCGGGCTTGGTGGTGTGTAGATATTTCCCGAAGCGTTGAATGACGGCTTCGGACTCGGGACTGACGGTGTAGTAGGTGGAGAAAATGCCAACCATCAGGAAGATGCCGAGCGGGACGATGATGAGCCACTTGAGTGAAAAGGCGGGCAGTTCTAGCTTCGGTCTAACGAAGGTGATGGCGTTGTCGATGGGTGGTGGTTTCATAATGAGGAAAAAACGCGCTGGCGGCGCTGGTGGAGGTTTCGCTCGGGAGGCTAATCAGGATCCACTGATTGGGAACGTCGAAAATTTGGCAAAGATTGTAACAGCTTGAAAACCACCAATGCCATCGGGCGGGGGAAAATTTATTCCACCTTTCCTGATGATTCGCTTTGACGAACTACGACGATCTCCGTAGAAGGATACGTCATTACCAACATGAAGTGTCCGCGTTGTGTCCAGCGAATCCACCGAGCTGCGGCGTCCTGTCCGCATTGCGGGTTCACGCTTGCGGATGCGGACGCCAGGTTTGGTGACGAGGATGTTAGAATTCGCAGTCTCACCGACACTGCGGGCATCTTCCGGCGTGGTGATCGCCTGCGGGTCGAGGCGGCGATGGAGAAAATCACTTGCCGTTTCCCGCAGATCTTCGTGGCCATCTACACTGGCTCGCTCGGGGAAATTTCCAACATTCGCCAATTCGGGTTTTGGCTCTTAAACCGCGCCGCCTTCGAGGACGTGTCGGTGGAAAAGCCGAATGAGGCCGGGATTCTCATCACCATCGATCCAGAGTCCAAGGCTGCTGGGATGGTGTTCGGTTACCTGCTAGATCCGTTTCTCGAAGAGGCGGATACCTTCGAGTGCCTCTCTCGCGCCCACGCATATTGGTTGGAGGGCCGCTATGCGGACGGCATTTTGCGGGTCATCAATCACCTCGATAGCATCCTTTCCAAGCGCAGCCGCCAGGCCCGGCGCGATCCAGAACACTTCGAGCGCAGGATTCTCGGGCCCGCCCACTTGGGCGATCTCGTCCGCCGCATCCGGGCGGGACACCGGGTCGTGGCTCCGGAACAAGAATCTTCGGAGGTGAAGCGGTGAAATTTTTCCCGCTCATCGCCGCCTGTGGCCTGCTTGTTACCAACACGTTCGCCCTCGATGAACCCATGTTGCCCGCTTGGCACGGCAACGAGCGGTCCGAGCTTGAGGCCAAGGGCTGGGTGCCCGGGGCCATTCTGCTTTCCGCCGATCCCATTCCTGCGGAGCCGCTCAAAGTGGAGCAGCCCAAGCCCGAGGAAATCGCCGAAGACCTCAAGCCATCTCCGGAAATCCTCGAAAAATTTCTCCCCGCCTACTTTGCCGAGCGCCCCAAGACTTTCCTGATCGACCCGCAGAATCTACTCAGTCCCACCGACTACCGCGACCGCCTCAGTTTTCTCAACTACCACGCCAGTGACTCATCCATCGACCTTTTCGTTTACGTCATCGGTGGCGAACAGGAAATCCCCAGCGCGGTCCGCGAGGAGGAAATGATCGAGCGCTTTTTCTCCGCAGGCCGCCCCGCCGCTGTCGTTTATTATTATCTCGGCGCACCTCAGCGTTCCGTCGTTTACCTGAGTCCTTCGATCACGGATGCCGTTTCCGCCGCCGACCAACGCCGGGCTTTGGAGAGTTCCGTCATGCAGGCGTTTGAAAAAACCAAACCCACCGAGCAGTTCGAAAAATTCCTCGTCCAGATGTCCATCCGCATTTACTGGATGGAGCGCATGTTAGCGGGCGAGTCGGTGGCTGAAACTGTCGCTCCCAGCGCCAGCAGCAACGCCCAAGACGCGATGAAATCCGCGAAATCTCTCTGGCTCCGCAACCTCGCTATCCGCTGTGCGATCCCCGCTGCCGTCATTCTCGGGGCCTTCATGACCGCTTTCGGCTGCCTGCATTGGTTACGGTTGCGGACCCGCTATCGCTTTCCCGAGTTCGAGGTCGAACCACGGCTCGGTGGCTCCCATGCCGCTGGGATCGGTGCCGTGATTTCCTTTACCAACGCCGCCCTGCCGCCCGCCTCGCAGCGTGACCAAGTGCCGGACTACCTCCGCCGCGCTTGAGCCGATCATGTGGAAATTTTCAATCATTTTCGCCAGCCTGCTCGTCGCCGCCTGCGTCACCACCGGCACCCGCAACCTGCATCAGGTCGATGCCCATGTCTGGCGCTCCGCCCAGCCGGATGCCCTCGGTTTCAGAGACTTGAAAAGCGCCGGAATCCGCGAGGTGCTCAGTCTGCGCCACTGGCATGCGGATGAGGAAATCGCGGGAAATCTAACCATCCACCGCATTCCGATGGATGCGCAAACCATCCGCGATGCCGACATGATCGCTGCCCTGCGCGTGATCACCCGCGCGAAAGGACCAGTGCTCGTCCACTGCTGGCATGGCTCCGACCGCACCGGTGCCGTCATCGCCATGTATCGGATGGTCGTGCAACACTGGCCCCGTGAAAAAGCGCTCGCCGAGTTTCTAGAGCCAACTTACGGCTACCACGCCGGAACCTATCCAAACATCCGCCACTACTTGGAAACCGTGGATATCGCGGCGATCCGCCGTCAGGTCTGCAGGGGAGGGGATTCTTGCCGAAGATGAACGGGAAGGGGTTCGGGGGAGATCTAACATAGAGTCTGTCCCAAAAAAGCGTTTTTTGGGAGCCACTATTTTAGAGTGTTCAAATAAACACATAAAATAATTCAATCCACCGGGATTTGGAGCC
>JAYVNM010000071.1:0-5595 GCA_043758445.1 Akkermansiaceae bacterium
AAAAGGAACGGGTGGTGCCCGTCACGGCGACAAACGCGCCCCGATCTTCGTCGGTGGTGGTGTAGTTTTCGGACCGCGCCCACGTGATTATTCGAAGAAAGTTCCCAAGACAGTCCGCAAGCTTGCCCTGCGCCGCACGCTGGGTGATCTCGTTGCTGCGGGAAAAATCATCACTGTCCCATCGTTCTCGATCGCCGATGGCAAGACCAAGTCCTTCATCACCTCGCTCGATGCGATGACCAAGCCAGGCAAGATCCTCGTGGTGGGTAATTCCTTCGACGACAAAACCTATCTCGCCGCCCGTAACGTCGCCTATGCCCAACTCGTCACGGGTTCGGATGTCAACGTTGAGCAACTCCTCCTCGCTAACACCATCATCCTCGTGGGTGATGCCGTGCAAACCCTCGCGGCTCGTACCGCCTGAACCCCGGACCTAACACCGAGATTATGAAAGACATTTACCAGGTCATTAAAAACGTCCGCCTCTCCGAGAAAGCCACGATGCTTCAGGAGACTAACAACGAGGTCACCCTTGAAGTGGATCGCAAAGCTAACAAGGTTGAGATCAAACAAGCTGTCGAACAACTCTTCGGAAAAACCGTTCTGGCCGTTCGCACCGCCAATTACGACGGTAAACTCCGCCGCCAACGTCGCGCCGATGCCGGCCGCACGAACCACTGGAAAAAAGCCATCGTCCGTCTGAAAGAAGGCGAGTCGCTCGACCTCATCTGAGCGTCTTACCCACTGCCTCAAACGTAACCATTCAACGTTCCGATTGTCATGCCCCTGAAAAATTTCAAGCCAATCACGCCTTCCGCCCGCTACAAAAATCTCCCGTCCTTCGAGGAGATCACCAAGAGCAAGCCTGAGAAGAGTCTGCTCACGCCCCTCAAGCGCAGCGGCGGCCGTAATAACACCGGTCGCATCACCACCCGTCACATCGGCGGTGGCCACAAACGCCACTATCGCCTGATCGACTTCAAGCGCGGCAAACTCGATGCGCCCGCCACTGTCGTCGGTATCGAGTACGATCCAAACCGTACCTGCCGCATCGCCCTCATCCAATATGAGGATGGCCAAAAGTCCTACATCCTTGCGCCACTTGGCTTAGAAGTGGGCACGACCATCGTCGCGGGTGCCAATGTCGCCCCGAAAACAGGCAACGCCATGCCACTCAGCGCGGTGCCGCTCGGCACCTCGATCCACAACATCGAGCTCATCCCTGGCAATGGCGGCAAAGTCGCCCGCGCCGCTGGCCAACTCGCCGTACTCTCCAACCGCGATGGCGGCTGGGCGCTCGTGAAAATGCCTTCCGGTGAAATCCGCCGTTTCAATGATCGCTGCTTCTGCACGATTGGCCAAGTCGGTAACCGCGACCACATGAACGAAACCTCAGGCAAAGCGGGCCGCACCCGCTGGCAGGGCGTCCGCCCGACTGTCCGCGGTATGACGATGAACCCAGTTGACCACCCGAACGGTGGTGGCGAAGGCAAATCGAAATCCGGTGGTGGACGTCAGCATCTTACCAGCCCATGGGGCCACGCGAAGGGCCAGAAGACCCGCAACAAGCGCAAGACCACCAGTGTCTTCATCGTCGAGTCCCGCCACAAGGCGAAGAAGAAGTAATCCACCAGCGAACACCATCTAACGCACTTTAATTTATGCCACGTTCTCTCAAAAAAGGCCCTTACGTTGATCAAAAGCTGCTTGCTAAGATCGACGCCGTTGCCGACGC
The DNA here is from genome assembly GCA_043758445.1 of Akkermansiaceae bacterium. Taxonomy (GTDB): domain Bacteria; phylum Verrucomicrobiota; class Verrucomicrobiia; order Verrucomicrobiales; family Akkermansiaceae; genus Luteolibacter. The sequence continues at coordinate 1,736 of JAYVNM010000071.1, forward strand.
CGGATCCGACCGCAAGCCGATCAAAACCTGGAGCCGCAAGTCAATGATTACCCCGGATTTCGTCAGCCATAATTTCGCCGTTCACAACGGCAAAACCTTCGTGCCCGTTTACGTGACCGAAAACATGGTGGGCCACAAACTCGGTGAATTTTCCCCGACTCGTCTCTTCCGCACCCACGGCGGCATCGGTAAGAAATAATTTTCGCGATTTTCTATCCTCACACTCATGCGCTCCACCTTCCATGTTACAGCACTTGCCGCCACCTTCGGGTTGCTGGCCGCTGCTGGGATGTGCAAGGCGCAAGCGCCAACGGTTGATGAGCTTCAGGGAATCATCACCGCACTCCAGGAACAAAACCGCACCCTCCAACGCAGTTTGGTCGAGGCGAACAAGGGCGAAAAGCAAGCCTCCGAGCAACTCGCACAGGTCCGCGAACGCCTTGAAGCACTCGGCAAGAACCTGCTCGACGGTGGGGACGATCGCCTTGTCCAAGCCGCCGCCGATCTGCAACTCGCCAACGAACGCACTGCCGGTCTCGAATCCTCCGTCGCCCGCCTCGCCGCCGCCGTCAACGATTACCTCCGCAAGGCGGTCGTTTCTGACCCAGACACCAGACTTCGCGTCGAAACTTCATTAAGAGAGCTTGACGCTGCCCTCGGACTGCGCAAGAAGCCCCTCCCCGATATTCGGACCGGCTCACTCCAGCAGGCCCGCGTTGTCAGTCTCGATCAGGAAAGCGGCATGTTGATTTTGAATCTTGGTGAAAGCCAAGGCGCGAAAATCGGCATGACCTTTCAACTCACCCGCGGGCAACAGCCCTACGGAAAAGCCATTCTCGCCGATGTCCGCAAGGGCGTAAGCGGGGCCTTTGTCGAACAACTCGACAAAGCCGCTGAATCTCCACGCCCCGGCGATCTCGCCGTTCTCGAAACACAAGCCTCTCAGTAAACACCTCAAGTCCGACGACCCATGGAAGTCAAAAGCACCACTAAATTCGTTCGCCTCTCGCCCCAAAAGGCGCGTGACGTCGCCCGCGAAATCCAAGGCCTCGCCGTCTCCAGCGCCCTTGATATTTTGACCTTCACCCCCAAGAAAGCCGCCCAGCTCATTGGCAAGACTCTCAAGACCGCCATCGCGGACGCGGAAAATAATTTCTCCCTCGACCCAGCGACCTTGGTCATTAAGGAAGCTGTCATCGGTGCCGGTCCCACGCTTCGCCGCTTCAAGCCACGCGCCAAGGGTTCCGCCGGTCCGATCCTCAAGCGCACCAGCCATATTTGTATCACTCTCGTCGGTTCCGCCCCCGAGAAGAAAAAGAAGGTCGCCCGCAAGGCCGCCCAACAAATCAAGGAAACCCCGGCACCTGCCGCTGCGGTTGAAGAAACCGTCTGAAACACTCACATTTAATCTAATCCCTTACCGACCATGGGCCAAAAAGTAAATCCGATCGCATTCCGTCTCGCCGTCAACAAGGACTGGCGCTCGAAGTGGTATGCCAGCGGCAAAGACTACACCAACAAGCTCCACGAAGATCTCGCGATCCGTGGCTACCTGAAGAACAAGCTGATCAATGCTGGCCTCGCCCGCGTCGTCATCGAACGCGCTTGGAACAGCGTCCGCGTCACCCTTCACACTTCCCGTCCCGGCCTGATCATTGGTCGCCAGGGCAAGGAAATCGAAGTGATGACCAAGGAAATCACCACTCTCTGCAAAGGTGCCCAAGTGAAAATCGACATAATCGAGATTCGCAAGCCAGAGCTGGATGCCCAATTGGTTGCCGAGCAAATCGCCGTGCAACTTGAGCGCCGAATCAGCTTCCGCCGCGCTATGAAGCGGGCTTTACAAACCGCCATGGAATTCGGTGCCGAGGGCATCCGTCTCCGTTGCGCGGGTCGCCTCGGTGGTGCGGACATCGCCCGTGCCGAAGGCTACCGCGAAGGTAAGGTGCCCCTGCAAACTCTCCGGGTTCCACTCGACTATGGCTTCGCTGAAGCCCGCACCCTTTACGGCATCATTGGCGTGAAGTGCTGGGTCAACAAGAAGGAAGACGATGGGACCGGCAAGCAACCCCAAGGTCGCAACGACCGCGGTGACCGTGGCAACCGTGGCGGTGATCGCGGCGGTGACCGTCGCCCAAATAACCGCAACTGATATTTCAATCTCGCAATTTAAACTAACACTTTTCCAAGGAGGACCGAGTCATGCCATTGATGCCCAAACGAACCAAGTTCCGCAAGAGCCACCGCGGAAGCCGCTCTGGTAATGCCCAGCGCGGAACCACCGTCGCCTTCGGTGACTTCGGCCTGCAAACCCTCGACCGCGGCTGGATGACCAACCGTCAGATCGAAGCTTGCCGGATCGCGATCAACCGTTCCCTCAAACGGAAAGGCAAAGTCTGGATCCGCATTTTCCCTCACAAGTCGATCACCTCACGCCCGCCGGAAACCCGAATGGGTAAAGGCAAAGGCGCTGTCGAAGGTTGGGTCGCCGTGATTCGTCCGGGCAACATGCTCTTCGAAATCGGCGGTGTCCCTGAGTCCGCAGCCAAAGAAGCGATGCGTCTCGCTTCCTACAAACTCGGCATTCGCACCCGCCTCGTCGCCCGCAACCCGCACGCCTGATCCCGTCCGCCCCATTCCATCTAACATTTTTAACCATGGCCAAAACCAAAGCCAAAGAACCCCGCCACCTTTCCGCCGACGAGCTTCAAATCCGTCTCAGGGAACTTAAGCAGGAAGCTCTCAATCTCCGTCTCCAACGCGCCACCGGCTCTTTGGAAAATCCCGCACGCATCAAACTGGTGCGCCGCGAAACCGCTCAAATTCTCACGGCCATCACCGCGAAAAAAAGCGCCTAACCATTGCCCCGCCGCCCTAACCAATTCCTATCATGAGCGAGACCCCTACGGACGCCCAAGTCCACCTCCGCAAAACCCGCGTCGGCGTGGTGATTTCCAATAAAATGGACAAGACCCTCGTCGTCGAACACGTTGCCCGTGTTCCCCATCCGAAGTTTAACAAAATCGTCAAACGTTCTAAGAAATACTACGTGCATGACGAAACGAACCAAGGCCAGATCGGCGACCGTGTTCGCATTGTTGAGACCAAACCGCTTTCGAAACTGAAGTGCTGGACTCTCGCCGAAGTCATTTCCCATTGAGAACGGCTTCGCAGAATCTCAAATCTTAAATTTCAAATCTCAAACTAATTAAGTCATGATTCAAATGGAAACCATGCTGGTAGTCGCCGATAATACCGGTGCTCGCAGCGCAAAAATGATTGGCGTGCTCGGCAAACGCAGCCGCACCGCATGCATTGGTGATGTGATTACTTGCCACATCCGCGATTCCATTCCGACCGCCTCCGTAAAAAAGGGCAGCGTCGTCAAGGCCGTCGTCGTCCGCACCGCTTATCCGATCCGCCGCGCCGATGGCTCAGTCCTCCGTTTCGACTCGAACGCCGTGGTCATCATCGACAAGGATAACAATCCGCGCGGCACCCGAATCTTCGGCCCCGTCGCCCGTGAACTTCGTGAACGCTCGTTCATGAAAATCGTCTCTCTCGCCCCCGAGGTTCTCTGAACCCGGAATATTGAGAGGGCGAGTAAAGGGGGGCGTTTATGCGTAATGCTTTTACGGCGGTTTCCGGTAGAACTCCACAGTTTTAAGGTATTCTGCGTATTGAATCACGGGGGCAAGACTTGGCGCGATGATCGCCACAATATTTCTAGCTAGATTGCTGGGCCAAATCGGCTCCTGTAGTGTAAGCGTGGTCCGAAGCGCCGTGCGGAGGCGGTTGCTACGGCGACTTCATAGATGTCATAGTTGGTGGATCTATGACACTTATGAAGTCAGGCCACT
>JAYVNM010000072.1:0-5593 GCA_043758445.1 Akkermansiaceae bacterium
ATTTCGGGCATGGGAGTCTTTTCGGACTTCCATGCCCACTTTTTTTCGCGTCTAATACATTGTGCTTCAATCGTTGAGCTGGGCTGGGACAGGCTCTAACATAGATGGACATACAAATCCATGATTCTTATCAGTTCCTCTTGAGTCACCATTCGTCAGTCGCCGGTCCCCGACGATGCCGTCGCTGGATTCCGAAAGCCACTCATGGAGTCGTGCTTCTAATCGGGTTTCTAGTCTGGCGCAGCCTGCATGGCGAGCGAGTGTCGAATGATTCGCAATCTGCGGAACCGGCACCTGCAGGAGCTGGGATATCTACCGGCCTTGCTGGAGCGGAAATTCGGTATCGCGTGGTTGGTCGGGAAGGTTGTGGACGGGGAGATTCCCCTCCCTCTGCGCTCCGCCATGGCGCAGGATCTCGGGGCGCAAGCCGCGCATGGGCCAGGGATTGGCGGGCTTGCTCGGTCACTATAACTCGATCGCTGATCCGCAGTTGAAATTGCAGATGATCTGGAGCTTTACCTCCGATTGCATCATGGGCGGCGGAACTGGCCACGCGAGGGGATATGGGCGAATTGATGAAACAGACGTTTTCCGCGGGAAATCTTTATGGAGATCCGCGAATTCCGCTTCGTCTCGACCGCTACCGCATTGTCACCAAGGGGATGAAGGACGATTACCCGATGAGGCTCATCCTTGGACATGTCGCATGGGAATGGACCCGGTGGCAGAGTGTTTCTCCGGGTAATGCCGAGGCTTGGCGAGACACCTTGCCGCCCGATGAACCACTGCTATTGATCTGGATCTTGCGGCTCGACCGGACCTCGTTGTGGATTTCGCACTCCGCTACGGTTGTAACGATGCCCTCCAAGGGTTGTACCAAGGCGACCTGTTAGCCTAAAAAGGAAAATGGGCGCGTTCGCTCATCCCCTTTGAGCGAGGCGGCGGTTGGCTGATTCGGTTGGTGATGGAGCGGTCGGTTTTTATCCGCTTATCCCGACTTTCTCTGTTAGATGAAAAAGCCGTCTAATTTCGCCCCTCTGAGGCGCTGGAAGCCTTGATTTTGCAAGGGGACGCCTCCGAAAATGCCTGTGGTGGAGACGTTTTGAAAAAATGAACGCAATCTCAACGATCCGGACCCATAAAACCATCTAACAGCGAAAGTCGGGCTAGCACACCCGAGCATCCAAGCAATGAGCTTCACGCGCCTGAATACTAACAGTCACCACCTCGCAGACCTTGTTGAGACGATTCTCAGAACAAAACTGGCAAGACGCCCACGCTCCGTGAATGGCCACCACTTCAGTGACCCTAGAAAGAAAAATTGAACCACAGATGGACACAGATGAACGCAGATAATGAATGAGTTACAAGATTTGAAACTTTCATCCATTGGGTGAGATGCATACTTTTCATAACTCTCTTCTAATCCGTGTATTCTGTGTAATCCGTGGTTGTCATCTTACTCTTTAGGGTGACACCAGTCGGGGCCGCTCGTTGCTTTTTCGTTCGATACAAAACAGAAACCGCCCTCCCGGTGGGGAAGGCGGTTTGATGAATGAAACTTCCTCTATCGAGCCAACTCAAGGCGTTGGAACGAGCGCGATGGTCTTGAGAATCCGCGAGGCGATCTGATAGGGATCACCTTGGGAATTCGGCCGGCGGTCTTCGAGATAGCCTTGATACTTGTTGTCCTTGACGAAGCTGTGCGGGACACGGATCGAGGCACCCCGGTCAGCGACGCCGTAGGAGAACTTGTCGATCGCCTGGGTTTCGTGCAGGCCGGTGAGCCGCATGTGGTTGTCGGGTCCGTAAACGGCGATGTGCTCTTCCACGTTGTCCGCGAAAGCTGCCATGAGCGCTTCGAAATACGCCTTACCGCCTTTTTCGCGGAGGTATTCGGTGGAGAAATTCGCGTGCATTCCGGAGCCGTTCCAGTCGGTGGCACCGAGGGGTTTGCAGTGGTATTCCACGTCGATGCCGTATTTTTCGCAAACGCGGTTGAGGAGATAACGGGCAATCCACATTTCATCAGCGGCTTTCTTGGAGCCTTTACCAAAAATCTGGAATTCCCACTGGCCCTTCGCCACCTCGGCGTTAATGCCTTCATGGTTGATGCCGGCATCGAGGCAGAGATCGAGGTGCTCCTCGACGATCTGGCGGGCGATGTCGCCCATGAACTTGTAGCCGACGCCGCAGTAATACGGACCTTGGCCGATCAGTGGGAAGCCGCCGTCCGGGAAGCCGAGCGGGCGGCCATCTTGATAGAGGAAATATTCCTGCTCGAAGCCGAACCATGCGCCGGGATCGTCCAGGATGGTGGCGCGGCCATTGGAGGGATGCGGCGTCGTGCCGTCCGGCATCATGACTTCGCACATGACAATGGCACCGTTCTTACGAGTGGTGTCAGGATAGATCGAAACCGGCTTCAGCACGCAGTCCGAGCTGCGGCCTTCCGCCTGTTGGGTGGAGCTGCCGTCGAAGCCCCAAAGTGGGAGTTCCTCCAAGGTTGGAAAACTGGCGAATTCCTTGAGTTGGGTTTTTCCGCGGAGGTTTGGCACGGGCGTGTAGCCGTCGAGCCAGATGTATTCCAATTTGTATTTGGCCATGATGATGGGGTTGTTCTATGATTAACGGTATTTGGTTATAGAAATCCTTGATGATGAGGGTACGCCCGCAGCCGCCAAGGATGGCTAACGCGGATGAAAAAGCATCATGCGTGCCAAGCCAAGTCTGTTTTTCACGGCGGGAAATTTCACCTGAAGCAGCGAATCTGGCACTTGGCCCAATTCAAGCTGCGCTAGGACTTACAGGGCCTATTGCTTCAGATCAAGCCGGGACGGGAATCGCACGAACGAGGGACGGGGGATTTCGTTTTCATGTCCGATGAATAGTTCAAATATGCCGGGACGTAAATCTCGGATCCGGCTTCTGTGGAAATCGATAGGCAGCGCGATTCACCATGCCACGCGATTGCGTAATATCGCTGAGTCTGGTATTCTGGCATGGTCTGACCGTCAGCAAGCAATTTGCTTTCCCCTCCACGCCCCCCGCGGAGGGATTCCCCCAAACAACCCCCCCATGAAACTGAACTTAATAAGCCCCCCGAGTGCTTCCGTCAAAGCTGATGCCAGCCGTCTCGCAGACTTCGTCCTGTTTACGCAGCGCGGATGTATCCTCAACCTCTCGAAAGAGTTGAATCGCGGCAACCTGTCGTATCCCCAATTCTTCCTACTGACTTATCTTTCCAGCGAAGAATATCTAACAATGACCGACATCGCAGCAAAGATGGGTCACTCCACCGCAGCGGCCACCGGCTTGGTGGATCGGATCGAGAAGTTGGGCTACGTGGAACGCGTCCATGGTTCGGAAGACCGGCGGAAGATCATGGTGCGCATCACTCCGAAAGGTGTGGAATTTGTGTCCCACATGCGCAAAGAGATCGCGACCGATCTAGCGGGCATTCTGTCCTCGATGGACGAAGACGCAGCAGAAACCGTGGAGCACACGAAACGTGCGATTTCTTCACGCGCGATTGCGTAATTTGGCGGATTGACGATCACATAGGGAGCTGGCCTTTAGTCGTGGAGAAATTCACGGCATACGGGCCGGTTTCCTATTGCCTTATGTGCCATTACTACCCACTCCTGCGGGAGGTTCCGCCAATGTGTATTTCGAATCGACTGGCGTGCTGTCAACCGCGACCGCCACGGTCCACAAGTCGGCGACGACAGGGAAAGTCATCTCGGTGGACCTCACCTTCGTCGGTCCAGTCGTGATCTTCGGCACCACCACTGCACCGTCACAAGTCACTTATACGCTGGTCCGCCCATAAAGCCGAGCGCCGGAACCTACTATTCGATTATTATGAGAGGGAGAATCTTAGGTTTTTCCCTTTTCATTTTACAGCCGGGGCATTCAGTCCCTCCAACTCTGCCGCGCTCCGGAACGAGCCAGTGGCTGAGGAATTTTTCCCACTCATCCTTCCACGTTTCCTCATCGTCATTGGCGCGGGCGATCCAGCCTCGGTGGAAGGCGGAGCCGGCGAGGGGCGGTTTTTTGCTGGCGGGGCTGCGGGCGACTAACAGCGGGTCTTGGTCGGGTGGGGTGTGGGCTTGGAGTTTGTCCACGAGGTCGGCGAAGCGGGTTTCGAGGAATTGGGGGGCGGGCGGCGTCCTTGGGTTGGTGGAGGGAGCGCGGGGTGCCGAATTCGATGACGGGCCAGTCATCGGTATTGAGCGGAAATTTCTCGAAGAGATCGGCAGCACGGGTGAGATTGCCACCGTAGAAAAGCAGGATGGTCTCCGCGTTGATGGGCAGCATGAGCTCCTGCATGTCGAGGTGGGAGGCTCCCTCCACCGCGTGCGGCTTGTCGTGGGAGGTATTGAGGGTGGAGGTATTGAGGGTGGAGGTGGGCAGCGGGCTAAGATCGGCATGGCCGACGAGCGCCGCGATTTCGGCCCCGGCCTGGAAGTTTCCGCGCCACAGGCTGACTTGCGGAAATGCGGAAATCATCGTGCGGGCGATGATGCTGAATTCCCGCTCGGACATTTGGTAAAGTGGCAGCCATTGGACGAAAACGCCGCCGGGCTTGAGGCGCTCGCGGACGATTTGGAAACGCTCGCGGCTGTAGAGATTTCCCGTGCCCCGGCGGTAGGGGAGGAAGAGATCGGCATTGATCATCGAGTAGCGCTCTGGGTTCGCGAGGAGTAGGTTGCGTCCGTCACCGACGACGACTTTCGCTCGCGGGTCGGTGAAAAGGCCGTTGGTGGGATCGGGGGCGTTTGCTTTGCCGGTGAAATATTTTTTCGAAGCTGCGACGACGTTAGGCGTAAGCTCGCTGGCGATGACCTTCGCGACCTGCGTGAAATCCTCGCGATTCAGGGCTTCGCCAGCGGTGATGCCGGTGCCGATGCCGAGGAAAAACACGCTCTCGGTAGCGGGAAATGCGAACAGCGGAATCCTCGCTTGGAAAAGCTGCGGGAAAAACCATGAGGAGGGTCCAGACCGCCTTGAACGCCGTGAGAGCCACGCCGTTTCCAAGCATCGGATAGATCAGGCAGGCAAAGCCGGAGAGTGCGGCCATCAGCCAGAACAATGCGCCCGGAGGTGCGTCCTGTGAGATGGCCATTTTTGCCGGAGAAACCATGTTCTCCTTTCGGGATCTTGGGAGGGATTTCTTGGAAGGCCGCTTGTGCTTTATACGAGAAACTCAGCGTTAGATGGCAAGAAAAGCGTATCGTTGGTGGCGAAAGAGGGTGAATTGTTTTTGGACTGCGGGGACATGTCCTGCCCATTACCCACAAATAGCCAGAAATCATTCTGTACATTGGCAGCAGATTTCCACGCACTTCCCGGAGCATCGATCCCTCAAGCCAGCGGGACTTGGGCTGCCAGCAAGGGATGCTACCGCTTACTGGAAAGCGGCGCGATCAGTCCCCAATGCGTTTTCGGATAGCCACAGCGACGCGGCGGTCGGGCGCATCGAGGACAGCGAGGAGAAGGAAAGCCATCGCTGGCTGGAGAGTTGGCGCAAAGCCGACGCGCTCTATCACCGCCTCGGCGGGCACCGACGCGTGGTCAGCGTGGCCGACCG
>JAYVNM010000073.1:0-5577 GCA_043758445.1 Akkermansiaceae bacterium
AGCGTTGATTGAGCGGATATCACGGTCACCAGAGCTTCCATGACCTTGCTATTACGTCACTTGCCGCGTTTTGGCGAGCTTTCCATTTTCCTCTTTAGGATTACTTTAACGGACACTTTCCCGTCTTCACCCATCCAGTCGAAGACATCGCCTCGTTCCGGTTTTTTACCAGCCAACTCATCGCCACCGAAACCCACTACCCCGGCACCAATTTGCGCCTCAAATACGTCCCGCTATGGTCATCAAGTTTCCCTCTAGGTCAGGATGTCTGAGGCTTGGCTTCTGATTTGGGCGGAGTTTCCCGCCTGTCTCCGATGGCGTCTCAGAGGGCACCGCGCTTGGCGCGGCGGAGGAGGATCTCGTAGCGCTTTTCGAGTTGGATGGCGCGGGCTTCGTCGCCGGCGCTGCGGTAGTAGCCGCAGATCATTTTGTAGATGGAGGTTTCTGCATTGGCGCGGAACCAGTCGGTGGTGCCGGTCTCGATGACGCGCTTGAAGGCGAGCTCGATTTCCCATGCGGCTTTGCGGGCGAGTGCGGGGTCGTCTTTGAGGTAGTTTGTTTTTTGAGGAGTTGGAAAAGGACGTTCCAGGTCTCGGCGAAGGCTGGGCCGATCTGGTTGGCGAGGCGGACGGTGGCGGCGTGATCGGCGGTTTTTCCAGTTTCCTGGAGGAAGCGGGCGAGCCAGAGGTGGCGACCGACGGCGAGGGTGGTGGCGGGACTGCGGTGACTGCGCTCGCTCCAGGTCTGGACTTCTTGCTCGGTGAGGGACTTACCGGTTTGGGGATCAGTGGTCTGGCCTTTGGAGACGCCGCCGATCCTGCCGCCGCCGGTGGTCCACTCGTCGGAGGTGATCTTGAGGCCGACCCAAGCGTGGCCGCCGAGGTCGGTCTCGCCGGAGAAGTTGATGGCGGGGATGCCTTGGGCACGGGCGGTATTGGCACAGAAGTAGGATTGGTCGCCGCAGATGCCGCCGCGCTTGAGGATTTCCGCAAAGGTGTATTCCTTGTAGGGATTGAGGCCGTTGACGGCGCGTTCCATGAGGTAGTTGATCATGCCGTAGGCATTTCCCCAATGCTTCTGGCTGAGGTGCATCTTGTCGAGCGACCACTGGAGTTCGGAGGTGGAGACGGGGGCGCAGACGACCCAGACGAGATCGCGGGCGGAACTGCGGTGGACGGGCGCGGCGAGTTGGCCTTTTTCATCTTTCTCGATGAACCAGGTGAGGCGAGCCTTGGGATCGACGGTGGCGCTGGCGTCTGACCCAGCGCCGACGGGGTGCGAGATGCGGATTTCCCGGTCGAAGACGACGGCGCAGGCGAGGGTGAGCGGGAAGTATTTGTCCATCTTCTTCTCCATGTTCGGCCAGGCCTCGGTGAGAAAGCTGAGGACCTTGGCGGCATCGTCCTCGGGCTTGATGGTGAAGAGGAATTCCTCCATGGCGGGGGGCGTGGTGCCGAGCCATGCGAGGAGGCTGCCGGTGTAGGAGTCGGTGACGGTGGCTTTGATTTCCGCCTCGGTGAAATGGCCGAGGACCAGCCAGCGCAGGAATGCCTGATAGAGGGCGGGTTCTTTCCAGACGGGGTCGAAGCGGGTGAGGCCTTGGCCTTTTCCCAGCTTGTCCAGACTGGCGCTGAGGGATCTGGCGAGGAAAGTGCGGTAGTCCGTCCAAGCCCCTTCGTCCATGGCGCGGGCGAAGAGTTCCTTGTCGCGCTGTTTCGCTAGGTCGCGTCCGGCGTCGAGGCCGGTCAGGATGAGTTCCTGTTCCTTGGAGAAGCCGAGAGTTGACTTGGATTCGACAACCGCGGGCGTCGCCGGCAGAGGCGCGGGAATCGTAGGGGCTGTGAGCTTGGCCTCGGCCACGACGGGTGGCGCGGCGGGAGTTGCCGCAGGGGCTGCCGGGGGAGCCGTTTTTTGTGGCTTCGGAGTGGCTGGGAGGGTGTAAACGATCGGCTTGGGCGGTGCGGGCTTGGTGAGTTCCAAGCCGACGAAGACCGCCGTGATCGCGAATCCGGAAATCAGGGCGAGTTTCCATGAATCGGTCAGCCCGTGCTGTTTGGACGCGGGATGGGTGAGGTTAGTCTGGATACCGGGCCGTTTCACTTCCGGCATTCTCACCTGAGGGGCGGAATCCGTGGGTTCGTTAGGATCGCGGTGCATGGTTTGGTGAAGGAGAATAAACGCTGAACCTCATTGTGGTCTTTCCAGCAGGCATACGGTTCTCTGCCGGGTCATGCAATTTTATAAACCGGAGCCGGGTTGCCGAGGGTGCAGGATAAAAAAGTCAAGGAGGGGCGGACTCCAAACCGCCCAAGCCCATGAAATGACAATGAACAGAGCGGATGCCACGAATCATCATTGGCTACCCATGGGCACGGCAATTCGGAATGATAGCGCAACGGACATGGCCGGAGGCAAATCGCCGCGCCTTGACTTATTTGTCATGCACCCGGTTTCCGACTCGTGTTCCGGCGGGTATTCGCTAGCATGTGAACCGCACCGTCATCCCGCCAGCCATACGAACTAACTGAAATTACCATGAGCCAACCCGTGCTGACCCCGGAAGATCTCGCGCCCATCGCGGTAACTCTCGCCGCTGAGAATCGTGTCTTCATGAGCATCTATCCGACGGCGCTACTAATATCTTGCCCGTCGCCCCCCATCGTGGCGACGGCCTCCTTGTTCGGCGATGTGTTTGACGATGCAGCCACCGGCCAGGGTCTATTGAATTTCTTCCTGCGCGGCAGCGCCTGCGGGGCGCGATCACCGAGGGCGAGGCGTTGGAAACCGGCCTGACGCTGGATGAAATCCGGTCACGCTCGTTCTACCAGATTCTAACCGGACGGCGGCAGCGGGCCACGGCGTGAGCCGCACCCTGCACGACGCCCCCGCGCCCCAAAACACCTTGTCAACGCGGAACGCTACACGCGGAACGCGGGAAGCCCTCCAGCCTATCCCGTTCGATGTTCACATTGAGGGTGAGGCCGTGGCCGGCACGCTGCCAAAATCCTCCTGCAAAAATCCTTCGGTCGGGGCCGACACTCGATCATTGCCAGCCTGCCCGCCGCCGACTAAACTCCCCCCACCTACCACCTCACGGAAGTCATCCCGCCCGTCTCCCGCAATCATGAGTGAATCACCACCGCCCGCCCCCGCGTCCTTGGTCCCGTCCCAGCCGGTCGGGCCCCTTTGGCTCTACCGCCTGTTTCATGAACCCACGGCGAGAAGCTATCAGATTTTCCACAACATCCTGAGCGTGGTCATCTTCGCGGCGACGCTAGGCGGTGCACTGGAAACGGTGGACAAGCTGCATGAGGCGCATGGGGAATTGTTCCGATCCTGCGAACTCACGGTGACCGCCATTTTCACTCTCGAGTACATCGGCCACTTGCTGACCACCCGCCGGAAATTGGCCTATGTTTTCAGCTTCTGGGGCCTGATCGACCTGTTGGCGATCGTTCCGACCTATGTCCAATTGGCCAATGTCACTGCGTTGAAATCCACGCGGGCGCTGCGGGTGCTGCGAGTGCTGCGGGTGCTGCGGGTGTTGAAGCTCGCCCGCGAGGCCGTGGATAAGATGGGGGCCGATATTCGGGGGAAAATGCAGCGGAGTCCGCTCCGCATCAATCTCCTGATCTATTCGCTCGCCATGTTCTCGGTCATCATCATTTCCAGCACCCTGATCTATTATGCGGAATACGTGCATGGGGATCTAAAATCGGTGCAACGCGTGAATGCGACCACGCTCCGCTTCGAGGCCGAAGACCTAACGGAAAATCGGCCAAGCACGAAAATCGTGATTACCGGCGAGTCGCCCTTCTCCGGCACTTGGGATCTGAAATCGTGGGATGCCACCAACCATCATTTCGAAATCATTGTCCCCGATTCCGTATTACTTGCCATGGCGGGCGAGACGGAAACCGGGATCGCAGACCGCGACGGTGGGAATCTCAACTGGGCCAAGGATACCACCTTCAGCTCCGTGCCGCAGGCAATGTGGTGGTGCATCACCACACTAACAACAGTGGGCTATGGCGACATGTATCCGGTCACCGTCTGGGGCCGCCTGATCGCGGCGGCGACGATGCTGTGCGGTCTGGTGCTGTTCGGCATGTTGATGAACATCATTGGCAAGGCGATGATGATCGCATTGTTCGGCACCGACCACATCGATGAATCGGAAACCACCACCACTCCGCCGACGCAAGCCGTTGGGGGCCTCGCCTGGGATCCCCAATGGCGGCACTGTCCGACCTGTGGCCATCCGGCTTCCGTCCAGCACGCGCACCCGGAGCCTACCTCCGCGCCAGCGGATGCCTAACGTAACAGCACCGCCGCCTGCCATTGATCCATAAGCATTTGGGCGAGCGCTCCAGGTTCCAATCGACGCTCTGAAACCTGGTCAACCCGGATCACTCCCCGGGTGGACGAGCTGAGGAAAATTTCATCGGCGGCGTGAAGATCATCGAGTGTTAGATTACGTTCCTCGGTGGGGATGCCGTGGCGGACCGCAAGTTCCAACAGCACCTCGCGGGCGATGCCGGGGAGGCAGCCGGAATCGAGTGAGGGTGTTAGGAGCACACCGTCTCGCACGAGAAAGAGATTTGCGGTGGCGGCTTCGCAAAGGTGGCCGGCGGTGTTGAGGAAAATGGTTTCCTCAAAGCCGTGGCGGCGGGCGTGGTCGAGGGCGATTAGATTTTCCGCGTAGCATGCGGATTTCATACCGGCGAGCGGCGAGTGTTCGTTGCGCGGCCAAGGCGACAGGCAAACGGCTAGGGAGGCGGGCGCATCGCTAGCGGGAAACGCGGCCATCCAGATGAGGCGGTCGGCCCCGGCGGCGAGGTCGTTGTTAGGACCGCTGCCAGCAGTGACGATCAGGCGGATGCGGGCGTGGCCGGTGGCGAGGCCGTTCCTAACTAACAGCTCAGTGACGACTGTGGAGAAACAGGGAATCTCGATCGACCAGTCGAGTCTCCTTCCGCTTTGTCGCAGCCGGGCGAGGTGGCGCTCGGGGAAAACAGGGGTTCCATCAATGGCAAGCATGGATTCGAACAACCCGAGACCGAGGAAGGCTCCTCGATCTTGGGCGGCTCCGGGGTAATTTCCGGCAGGGAGCCATTGGCCGTTGCACCAAATCTGGGTCATGGGAAGGAGATTTTGGGGCGGTGGTGGGGTTTGTAAATTCGCGGTTTTATTTTTTTTCAAGCACCAGAACACCGCGCTGCGCTGAGTCTAGAACTGGGAGTAACTTTTTTGCATGGAGAAGCTCCGGGCAGAATGCCGGCCACGGTGGGGCGGGCGCGCCGCCAGTTGTGTTCTGAGAAACGTCTCAACAAGGTCTGCGAAGTGGCGACTGTTAGTATTCAGGCGCGTGAAGCTCATTGCTTGGATGCTCGGGTGTGCTAGGATCTGATAGGTCAAAGATGCGGATGGCTTCCGGACTGACATGGCCGGATTTAAGAGGGCCGGTCTGTCGACGAGCAAATCGCGCAAGCCATGCTCTTCGCGACGTTGCGGGGCGATGCACGACCCATGCTGGTCAAGCACGCCGATGAACCGCTCAAGCAGCTTCCATCCGGA
>JAYVNM010000074.1:0-16195 GCA_043758445.1 Akkermansiaceae bacterium
CACTGGGTCACGATGGTGCGTGGGCGCAGGACGATGTCTTCTTGGAGATAGGAAGTGCTACCGAGATGCCTTTGATCCGTGGCTTCTTGGCTTCTTGGCTTCTTGGCTTCTTGGCTTCTTGGCAATGGGGGCAAACGCAAGGAGCCGCAACTTCCACGGTCCGGTCGATGTGATCGGGAGCCGGTCGCGACCAGGGAGGATGGCCCACGGGTGCTCCTCGTAGTCGATTGCTGTTCCAAGTGAGGACAGCGATCACGCCAAGGGCAGACAAAACCATCAGGGGCCTCTCGATAGCGTGACATTTAACTACCTGGTTGGTTTTCCATTTTGAGAATTTCCCAATTCAGATCGGAGAGTTCCTTGAGCAGCGCTTTGAGTTTCTGATGCCGCTGGGTCATTCTCCGAACCTCATCGACCATAGATGTGCGGATGTATTTAGATCGTGTTTTACCGTCTTCCTTAAACGTCAGTGAGAACCCGCCTCGCGGTCCCTGAGAAGTGACCGATCCTGCGAGGAGTGACCGACGCGATCAAGGATGAGAACGTCCTGAAATTCGCCGTCGAATACGTGGGCCGCTACAAGAAGAAGCCCGGCGCGGCGACCGAGGTGGACATCGAGGTGGAGGCAATCGACACCAAGGAGCTGATGGAATCCCCGGCATGGCTAGAGAAGATCACCGACTACATCATCGAGCGCCACGCGGTGAAGACCCGCAACAAGGAATTCACTGCGATGATGTGCGTGGGCTCGGTGGATACGCTGATCAAGTATTACGAGCTGTTCGCCGCGAAGAAAAAGGAGGGCAAGCATAAGCTCCGCATCGCCACGATCTTCAGCTACACCGCGAACGAGGAGGACAAGGATGCGGACGGCATTCTCGATGACGACAGCGAAATCCCCGACTGCTTCGAGGATTTCTTGGAAAAAGAGCGCGTCGCGGCCTTCGAGCAACTGGTGAAAGAGGAACAGCTTGACCCGGAGAAGCTCAAGAAGGTCATCGACCGCTACGTTTACACTGGCGAGAAACCACTGCCAGACCCGGACATCGTAGAACTGATCCAAAAGCCAATGAGTGTTCTGGAACGAGGCCCCGCTAGGAAACGGGTGCTGGAAAAGGTGGTGGATTACGTGACTACATTCATCCAGGGGGTGGCGGCGTAGTTCGACGGCGCGAGCGTGCCAGCCAGAAGTTAGGGCGCAGTCCGGTCCGTGTTTCATGGTGCCAGGATCTTGGGTATGCGGCTGGAGCGGCCTTCGGTGATCTCCAGTTCCTTGAGAAATCGCCGGGGAATCTGCGTATGGGTGGTGGCGTTTCCCATTCGTTCATCACCTACTTCTGCTTCCCGCCCGCCGCTTGGGTTTTATGAAATTTCCAATCCGCTTTGCTGCTGTAACCTTGGCCATCTGGGGCTTGCTGGCACTGCTGGCGCATATTGTTAGGATTTCGCCAGTCTTTCCGTCGGGATGGTTGGCGGTCGGGGTGGCGGCGGCGGTGGAATTGATCCTTTGGCTATACCGTTACGAGGCGGGCGCGGTGACTCTGGAGCGGGCGCGGTGGGTCATCGGGCTGCGCTTGGCGGCGTTGGCGGTGCTGGTTTGGATCCTGATCGAGCCGGTGTGGGTAAGGAAGGTGGAGCGCAAGATTCGCCGCGAGGTGGTGGTGGTGGTCGATGATTCCGGCTCCATGCATTTGCAGGACGAGGGCGCGGCTGCGACCCGGATCGCCATCGGTGAGGCGGCGTTGGCGAAGTCCGACATGGTTAAAAAACTGGGCGAGAAATTGCGGGTCCGGGAGGTGAAGGCGGCCCGCAGTGTGCGGGCGGAAGGCGAGGCGGTGGCGCCGGGCTGGGGCGATGCGACGGATCTGGCGGGGGCCTTGAGCACGGTGTTAGAACAGGTGCCGCCGGATGAGCTGGCGGGGGTGTTGATGGTGAGTGACGGCAGGCACAATCGCCCGGACCGGGTGGAGGACGTGGCGCGGCGTTTCGGGATTCTCGATGCGCCGGTGGGCATCGTCGCGGTGGGTAACGCCGAGCCGCCGCGTGATGCTTCGATTTTAGCAGTGAGAGCGCCCGAGGCCATTCACTTGGGCGACCGGATGCGGGTGGCGGCGGATTTGAAATTCGACGGCTACAAAGGGCAGACCGCGAAGGTCCGGTTGCGGCGGGGCGATAAGGTGTTAGACGAGCGGGTAATTGCCATCCCACAGGATCATCATCGCGAGGAGGTGAGGTTCGCGCAGGTGCCTCAGGAAGGCGGGGTGGGGGACTATCAGGTAGAAATCGACGGACTCGAGGGCGAGCGGTTCAAGGAGAATAATTTGTGGGAATTCGAGACCTCGATCACCGACGCGCGGACCAATGTGCTCATCGTTGAGAGCTATCCGCGATGGGAATTCCGTTATCTGCGGAACCTATTCTACGGGCGGGACAAGTCGGTGCATCTTCAATATGTCCTGCTGCATCCAGACCAGATCAACGGTCAAAGTGACGCGGCGGTGGCGGCTTCGGCGTCGCGGCCCTTCGGCGAGGCGCTGGCCACGAGCTTGCCGGCGAACGAGGAGGAGTGGCGGAAATTCGATGTCATCATCTTGGGTGACGTAGAGGCAAAGGCGCTGGATGAAGCGACGTGGAACATCATTTCTCGCAGCGTGAACGAGCGGGCGGCGCTGTTGGTGATGATTGCCGGGCCGCGCGCGATGCCCCATGGCATCGAGGCGGAGGCGGGCCGGGCGCTGGTGCCGGTGGAGCTGGAATACAGGCAGCGGAATTATTTTTCCGCAGGTGGCGAGGCGTTCAAATTTTCCCTAACATCCGAAGGTCAGCGTCATCCGGTGACTCAGCAAAGCATCGGCGACACTGCGAACGAGCGGGTCTGGTCGGAGTTTCCCGAGCTGACATGGCGGCATCCGGTGACGGGTTTGAAGGAAGGCGCGGAAGTGTTATTGTGTGCGGTGACGCCAGCGGAAAAACCGGGATTAAGCAATAGCGCGGGACTGACAGCGGCCCTGGATGACCTAGCGCAACGGCGGGAACGCGAGGCGAAATCCGCGCTGTTAGTCACCCGCCAGACCGGCAAGGGCAAGGTTGCACTTATACTCACAGACCGAATCTGGCGGCTGCGTGAAGGTGCGGGGGATTTGTATCACCATCGGTTCTGGGGCAACCTCGTGAACTGGGGTGCCGGGCCGGTGATGCGCTCGGGCGGCGAGCGGGTGCGGCTGGGCACGGACCAACTGACCTACACGCCGGACGACCGCGCAAAGGTGACGGCGCGGTTGCGCGACAAGAGCCTGAAGCCGGTGGATGACAGCACGCTGCACGCGGAGGTGCTGCGGGATGGCGCGGTGCTAGCGAACGTGACGATGACTGCGGTGGCAGGATCTAACGGACTTTACGAGTCGGAGCTGCAACGATTCGCCAAGGCCGGGAAATACGAGGTCCGGCTACGTGGCGGGCGGGCGGATGATTTGATTCGCGAAGACGGGGCGCAGGAATTGAAGACCGGCTTCCGCGTGGTTGGCTCGCGCGGACCGGTAGAGCTGGCGGAGACCACACTGAACCGGCCATTGTTAGAAAGCGTGGCGCAACTGTCGGGCGGCAAGGTCGTGGGCCCGGACCAGACGGGGGAGCTGGCCGCCCTTTTTCTAACGGATAAAAACGAGCGTGAGGAAATCCGCGAGACCTCGCTCTGGGACAGTGGCTGGGTGCTGGGGCTGCTGGGGATTTTGCTAACCAGCGAATGGGTGATCAGAAGGGCGGGAGGACTGCCGTAATCTTAGAATTTATGAAACAAATTTTAGCATCGGGAGAAATCGAATCACGCTTGCAAGTGGTAAGGAGTTGCATCCGTCGGGTGCAGGCGCAGCGTGGGGCGCTGGTGTTGGCGACGGTGGCGCTTGGCGGTTTGCTGGTGCTGATGGCAGTGGATTTTGGGTTCGCGCCGCTGCCGATGGTGATGCGCTGGGGGCTGACCGGAACGTGGCTGTTAGTCGTGCTAGCGGCGGCGCGGTGCGGATTCGCGCCGTTGTTGAAACCGATCGGACTGTTGCAGGTGGCGAGGTGGTTGGAAGGGCGGCATCCGGAAATGGAGGAACGCCTGAGCACGGTGTTAGAGTTGGCCCACGGCGATACTGGAGTGTCGCTGGAACTGCTAGAATCACTTAGCCGCGCGGCGCAGGCGGACGCGGCGACGGTGGACGCGACAGGTGAAGTACGGGCAGCGCGGACCATGCGGCGCTGGGGGCGGCCGGCCATGGCGCTCGGGGGGCTGATGTTGGTGATATTCGTGGTGTGGCCGGGTGAGGCTTCACGGCTGTTAGTGCGTGCGGTGTCGCCTTTTTCCAATGTTGGGAACACGGCGGCGGGACGCTTTGTGGTGAAGCCAGGAAATCTTGAAGTGATCGAAGGCGATGCTGTTAGGATCGAGATCGGTTATGACGGGCGGGAGAAAAATTTGACTTTGGCGATGGAGCTGGAAGGTGGACAGAAAATCTCGCAGGACATGGCGCAGGACGGCAGGATCTTTCGCTATGTGCTTGATCCGGCGAAGACGAGTTTCCACTACCGGGCGCGGGCCGGGCGGGAGGAGAGCGATGGGTTTGCGATCACGGTCTGGCCCCAGCCAGCGATCACGCTTCCACGGGTAACTCTTAATTTTCCAGAATACACCCAAGTGGTCGCCACGGAAGAACCGTTAGGCCGGGGCATCGAGGCGGTGACCGGGACGCGGGTGACCCTGGACGGTCGGACGAACACGGCGGTCGAGGCGGCGTGGTTGATGGTCGGCGGAAAACGGGTGGCCAATGGCACGGTGGAAACGGCGGCTAACGGTGGCCGGGTGAGCGTGTCATGGACCTTAGGCGCTGCGGCATCCAGCGAGGCGGTGGTGATGTTGAGGCATCGGCTTGGGCGGGAGATCGAGGCATTGAAATTTCCCGTGGTGGTGTTGGAGGATCGCCCGCCGGAAGTGGTCTTGCTGAGTCCGATTCAGCGCGATCTGAAGGTCAGACCGGATGAAATTCTGAGGCTGAAGTATGAGGTGACGGAGGATTTTTCCGTGGCGAAACTCGCGGTGGAAGTGGATCTGGGCGGCGGATCAACGACGATGTTAGATGGCACGTTGCCGCTGCGCGTGGCGAATACCAAGCCGCCGAGATTCAAGGGCGAGGTGGCGGTGGTGATCGGCGAACTGCGGTCGCGGTTTCCTGGTACGAATGAAATCCGCCTGCGAGTGCGAGCTGAGGACGCACGCCCGGCGGACACGGGAGGGCCGGGTGTCGGGTTTTCCGAGTGGGTGAAAATCCACATCGAGGAAGGCGCGGAGTCGCTTGCTAGGCAGGAACTGCGGGCCGAGCACGAGGGCGCGAAACAGACCATCGAAGAGGCGATCCGAGCTACCCGTGAAGCGCGGGAGCGGATGGATTGGCACCGTGATGAGGTGAAAAAAGGCGAACTGGGAGACAACGCGCGGAAGGATTTGCAGGAAGCCGGGGAAAAACTCGCCAGCACCGATGAGAAACTCAAGGAGCTGGCGCAGCAGATGCGGGAAAGCGTCCACGCCGCGAAATCCGATGAGGTCCGCCAGGCCGCCGAACAAGTGGCCAAGGCCCGTGAGGATTTGGAAAACGCGCCGCTCCAAGACGAGGCAGTGGACCGCAACGCCATGCTCGACCAAGCGCACGACAAGGCAGAGGCTGCGGTGAAGCAGTTAGAAAATGTTAGAAACACGCTGGACCGTGATCGTGAAAAAATCGAGGACCTCGCGAAGCTCCAGGAACTGGCCCAGCAACAGCAGGAACTCGCCCGCCAAGCGGCGGCGGACCTTGCAAAAAACTCACCCACAGCGCCCGTGACACCGGCTTGGCAGGAACAGCAAAAGCGGATGGCGGACGAACTCAAGCAGCAGTTGCAGGATCGGCCCGCTGCCAAGTCAGAAGCCTTAAAAGCCCAGGCCGCAAGCGCGCAAGCCCTTGCCGAGCAAGCTCAAGAGGCGGCCAAGGCCCAGGAAAACCTTAAAGAAGAAGTTCAGCAAATTTCCGAGAAATCCCTGCAACAAGCCCTTGCCACCGAGCAGGCAAAAATCGCCAGCCAAGCCGAGTCCGAACTCGCCCAAGCCCGCGCGGAGCGCAATGAACTGGCGGACTCCCTGCCTGAAGCTACGGCTGCGGCGGAAGCGGCTCGGGACGCGATTCAGAAGGGCGAAAACCAAGCTGCCGCCGACTCCGCCAAGGCCGCAGCGGAGGCATTGCAGGACTCTGCGGCCAAGGCGAAGCAAGCGGAAAAATCCTTGGAAAAACTTGCCGGGCGCGAGGCGCAGGTTGCCAAGGCGATGGCCGATCTGGCACAAGGCAAGCCTGCCGAAGCCCTTAAAGTCCTCCAGGAAACTCAGGCTGAAGCCGCCGCAGACTTGGCCGAGGCGGTGGCAAAAATGCCGCGCATGGAGGAGACCGGTGCGATGACCGACGCAAAAAACTCCATCAAACTAGCCAGCGAGCAAGCCCAGGCGGCAGCGGCGGACGGCCAAAAAGGCAGCCAGCAGGAAGCCGCCGGGCAACATGAACAAGCCGGGCAAAATTTCGAAAATAGCGCCCGCCAGCTCGCTCAGGCTGCTGCGGAATTTTCCCAAGCCGCCCAAGCCGCCGCCGGCCAAGAGTCCAAGGCCCAGCAGGCTCAGGCCGCGTCCGCAGATCTCGCCGAAGCCTTCCAAGATGCCTCCCAAGCAGCGGCCAGTCCCCAAGCCGCCACTGCTGCGGCTCAGGCCGCCAAAGCGGCGGCGGCCTTGGCGAAATCCGCCCAAGCCGGAATGCAACAAATGCAAGGTCACGCCTCCGGTAAGCCAGGCATCCCTAGCCAGCAAGCCGCCCCGCCGCAACCACAGCCGGGCGATAAGCTGGACGACGGCCCACGCCTAGCGGATGCCGATCCGGGCGTGCCGCCGGAACTGGCGAAACTCGGTATCAGCTCGGCGGATTGGGAAAAAATCAAGGCCACCCTCAAGTCCGACGTCGGCGCTGGCGAAGGCGGCGCGGTCCCGGAAGAATACCGCGAACTGGTCAGAGGCTACTTCGAGAGCATGTCAAAAAAATCCAACCCATGAACTCAAGCTTCGCAAAATCCACGCGCATCCTCACCGCATTTTTCGGTCTAATGTTCACGGCATCGGCCCAGGAACGACCCGATCCAGTCTTTGCCCAATGGCGGGACAAAGTGGACCCCGCCGTGGATACTGCCCTCCGCTATCTCGCACGCGTCCAGCGGGCGGACGGCTCATTTCCCGAAAGTTATGGTGATTCCTCGGGCATTCCTGCGCTGGTCGGCATGGCGTTTCTATCCAAGGGCCAGCTCCCCACCGAGGGGCCGTTCGCCGAGGCGCTTAACCGCTCCATCGACTTCGTGCTCGCCAATCAAAAAAGCGACGGGCTGTTTGAAAAAGGCCACGCGGGCACCGGGCCGATGTATGCCCATAATATCGCTACCCTATTTCTATCAGAAGTTAGTGGCATGGTCGATCCCGGCAGACAGGAAAAAATTAACTACGCCCTGCCGCGCGCCCTGTCCCTCATCCTCCGCGCCCAAGCGGTGAAAAAAGACGAGCGCAACAGCGGCGGCTGGCGCTATCACCCCGGCTCTAACGACAGTGATACCTCGTGCAGCGGTTGGGCACTTATGGCGCTGCGGTCCGCCAAGCTCAACGGCGCGGCGGTCCCGGATGCCGCGATCAACGCCGCCGTCGCCTATCTGAAACGCCACCAGAATGACAAGACCGGTTGCTTTGGATACAGCGGCACCGAGGACCATCAGAAATCCCTAACCGGCATGGGCCTGCTCTGCCTTGAATTGTCTGGCAAACACGGCTCCCCGGAAACCCTTAAAGCCGCCGACTATGTGATGAAAAATTTCCGCGATCAGCCCGGCGAGCAGTTCGAATATTATGGAAATTACTACAACTCCCAAGGCCTCTTTCAAATCGGCGGGCGCTATTGGGAGGAATACGCGCCGTGGATGTATGGCGTCTATCTGAAAAAACAAGAGGCCGACGGCTCATGGGATAGCCGCGAGGCCGGGCGGATCTACGGCACCGCCATGATGGTGCTCGCCTTCACCGTTCCCTACCGCCAACTCCCGATCTATCAGCGCGATGAGACAGTGAGTGAGAAGGAGGAGTGAAATGGTCATTGGATTTTCCCGCACTCCTGATTTCCTAACTCCAACCATGGCCACCTTCACCGCAAACGCCGACTACGAGGAAAAGGACAGCGATCCCATCAAACTAACAGCCGGCGACGAGATCACCGTCGGCCTTGCTGATCGTGCCTGGCCCGGCTGGGTTTGGGCGACCGACAATAACGGCAACGACGGCTATGTCCCCGAGGAAATTCTCGAACCGTTAGGCGAGGGTCGCTACGCCGCGATGGATGCCTACGAATACAAAGTGACGGCGCAGTTGCAGAAAGAGACCCGGGAAATCCTCGGCTACGACCCTTGATCAGAATTTCCCTTGCCAAGTTGCGGCGATTTTCCCAGTTTCCCCGCCCCTCTTCAAGCCGCCTTATTCACCAACGAAGATCCAGAGGGATTCCATGCGGCAAATCTTCAAAAATCGCCCGTCCTGATTCAAGGCGGGAAACCTAGACAACATAATGATCAACGAACTCATCAACGAAATGGTGGACGCCGGCGTCCACTACGGCCACCAAACCAAAAAATGGAATCCGCGCATGAAGCCCTTCCTCATGAAGGACAAAGGCGGAATCTACATCATCGACCTGGAAAAAACCGTCCAGCAGCTCGATAAAGCCTCCGATTTCCTCGCCGACCTCGTTGGCAAGGGCAAGAAAGTTCTCTTCGTCGGCTGCAAGCGCCAGGCGCAGGACGCCATCCGCGAAGCTGCGGAAGCGACCGGCCAACACTACGTCAACCACCGTTGGCTCGGCGGCATGCTCACCAACAGCCTCACCGTCCGCAAGTCGGTAGAGCGCCTGAAGTATCTCGAAAACATCGAGAAACAGCCTGAATTCAAGGCCATGTCCAAGAAGGAGCTCGCCGCCCTCGGTCGTGAGCGCGAAAAGCTCCTCCGCAACCTGCGTGGCGTGCGCGACATGGACAAGAAGCCCGATGCCGTGGTCATCGTCGATTCCGCCCGCGAAATCATCGCTGTGGCCGAGGCCCGCCGCTTGAACATCCCGATCATCGCCATTGTCGATACCAACGCCGATCCCGCGCTCATCCAATACCCGATCCCGGGCAACGACGATGCGATCCGCTCGATCCGCATTATCCTGCAGAACTTGGTGGATGCCATGGTCGCCGGTCGCAAGAACTAAACCCTTTGTCACGCGGGCGGCCTGTCACCCGACGGGCCGCCCGTTTTTTCTCTCCACAACGTACCTTATTTCCTAATGATTACCGCCTCAATCGTCAAAGAACTCCGCGATAAAACCAACGCCCCAATGATGGACTGCAAGCGCGTCCTCACCGAAACTAACGGCGACCTCGACGCCTCCATCAAGCTACTTCGTGAGCGGGGCATCATGAAGTCCGCGAAAATGAGCGACCGCGCCGCCAACGAAGGCGTCATCACTTCCCGCATCAACGCGGAGGCGACTTCTGGTCTCCTGCTAGAGGTGAACTGCGAAACCGATTTCGTCTCGAAAAACGAAAGCTTCCAAGCCTTCGTCGGTGACATCGCCGACGCGCTCGCCGCTTCCGTAGCCGCCGATCACGAAGCCGCCCTTGCCCATCAACACGGCGAACAAACCATCGAAGACACGATTAAATCGAAAGTCGGGGAAGTCGGGGAAAACCTCCAATTCCGCAAGTATGTCCGCTTCGACGCCGCTACCGGCGGCGTGGTCGCATCCTACATCCACCTCGGTGGCAAAGTGGGCGTGCTCATCGAAGTCGGCACCACCAAGCCGGAAACCGCTGGCAGCGTTTCCTTCAAGCAGCTCGTCAAGGACCTCACCCTGCACATCGCCGCATGCGCACCGAAGGGACTGTCCCGCGATGATATCCCGCAATCCGTGGTGGACAATGAACTCGATATCTTCCGCGTTCGCCTCGCAGCCGAAGGCAAACCGGCGAACATCATCGAAAATATCCTCAAGGGACAAATCGGCAAGTTCTTCGCGGAAAGCTGCTTCCTCGAGCAAGGTTTCGTGAAAGAGCCGGACACCAAAATCTCCACCCTGCTCGAAGCTAAGGGCAAGGAACTTGGTGACACCTTAACGGTGACTCGTTTCGTGCGCTTCGGCCTCGGCGAGTGAGTCCCAAAATTTTTAAAACGCCCGACTTCCCCGTGTGGAGTCGGGCGTTTTTTTGCTTGATCCAAATTCCTTGACGCCGCCACGTATCCTTACATTCAGAGTCTCAATCCACAGCCATACGCCGGGAAAATAATGCTGCAATCCGACTACCGGGGGAAACTCAACGTGACCTTGTTATTTTCTAACATTATCTAACGGAACCGCTTACCAGCCTCACAAACAAATCCGTTGGAACAGCGCGTCAAGCGGAAGCTGCATCCCGATGAAAAAGTCCCCAAACTCACCAAACCTCGCGGTGACTTCATCGAAGCGCATTTCATAGACAATGGATTTGATGTCGGTGGTGTTCTTGGCGAGAAGGGTGACCCCCCATTCGTGTTCATCAAGTCCGGTCGAGCCGGTGATGAGCTGGAGGATTCTGCCGGAATAAGTGCGGCCGACTCTGGCATGACCGGCCATCAGCTCGCGGCGTTGATCATATTCGAGCTTATACCAATTGTCCTCGCCCGTGCGACGCTTGGACATCGGATAGAAACAAATCACCGGCCAATCGGGTAGCACCGGATAGAGACGATGCTTGAGATAGTGGGTCATGCGGTCCTCGAACTCTTTAAGTCCGGCTTCATACTCGGGTGAGCCTTCTGCCAACCCTTTTTCCGTCATGAGGGTATCCAATGCATACTGCTCTTTGGTCGTTGTGTATTCCGAGCTTT
The DNA here is from genome assembly GCA_043758445.1 of Akkermansiaceae bacterium. Taxonomy (GTDB): domain Bacteria; phylum Verrucomicrobiota; class Verrucomicrobiia; order Verrucomicrobiales; family Akkermansiaceae; genus Luteolibacter. The sequence goes on from JAYVNM010000074.1 coordinate 10,982, forward strand.
CGGTTTGCGAGAGATAGGAATAGGTCGGACTAAGAATGTCTGGGCCTAGCGAGAGCGTGAGTTGTTTTTCAAACATGTTAGCCACCTGTAAATCCGGGGTGAGCAACATGAAACCGAGATCCGCCTTGGGCGTGGCCACCGAGAAAATCAGCAGGTGCGTGTCAGGGGTCGCGCGGATTTCCTGCACGAGTCTGGCTAGGTTGGTTTTGGCTTGGCGCTTGTTATCATCGCTGTTGAGCGCCCATTGCGCGTGATCGACGTGATAGAATAAGTGCATGACGTGCCAGCCTTCCCGGGGGACGAGCGGCGTGATTTCTGGATTGGACATAGGCTTGGAATTTATCGGCGGTCGGTGGATATGATCATTTCAAACAATTTTTCAAATTCTTTGCCCGGGGTGTTCTCCGTCGGCGCTTCGTAAACCTCGATGGTCCACGGCTTGCTTTGCCCGGTGCGGTAGGCGGCGTGCATCCCGACATCCGCGAAGCCGGCAGTGGCTGCCACTTGGATGCTGCCCCCGGCTTGGACGTTGCGGGTCACGGCGTCACCGATTAACTGGCCGTCACTGTCGCGGAAAAACACGCGGATCACCGCCGGGCCGCCGCTGGCAGTTAGATTCACCACCGGCAGCAACTGCGTCCCGCGGCGGAAGGTCTCAGCATTTTTACCTTCCGTGACGGGTGGTCGCCAATAGGTTTCGGCGGACTGGATGGTCGCGAGTTTGCCCTTGATCGGGAAATCATTCGACTTCACGCGATCCGAAAGCCCCGGCAGACGGTGGATCGTGTAAAGAAAGGCCACGCCGCTGGCGAGCAATAGCAAGCCGAGCAAGATCCCAAGTCCGAGGCGTTCGAACTTGGACAAGCCGAGATGCGGGCGCAGGGAAATAGGCGTGGCATCCGGGCGGTAAATGGGTGAAAATTCGTCCATCTCGTCCACCTGTGGCGCGGTTTCCCGAGTCGCCGTGGCTACGGTTGCGACCGGCGATTCTGGTGCTTGGGCCGCTGCAGAGAGGCTTTTTGCGCGGGGCTTGCCGATGCCCAACAGAGTGTCCGGCTTGACTTGAATGATTGGCATCTCCTCCTGGTCCTCAGGAATGGGGGCTTGCTCAACCGGTTCATCCCAATGGTCCAAATCGTGAAACTCATGGTCGCGCGTTGACTCGCCGTAGTTAGGCCCGGGCGTCTGGATTTTGGTGATTTTTTTCCCAGCGTTGAGCTTGACGAGATTCTGTGATGAGGTCGGTTTGCTTTCCGGTTTCGGTTGGTCCGATGTCAGCTCCACGACGGGGCGCGGTTTATTTCTCTCACTTCCCCGGGGCATCGGAATCCCTCGCGCGGGGGACGTGGGGATTTCTTCGGTGGACACCTCGTTGGTTGGCTCAAGGTCGTCGAAGGCCCACAAATCCAGCTCCGTCGCATCCTTGACCAGATCGCCCAGATTCGGACGCTGCCGCTGCGGCGGTGATGGGTCCTCGGGGGCGGGTGGTGTCTTGGGTGTCATTTCGGCTGAGTGCGGCTGCTTTTTAAATTGCAGACTCCGACTTGACCAGTGCGAAAGCGGATTACGACATTCTGAAAAAAATCCAGTTGCATCACAGGCCTGTCGCAGGCATCGAAGGGCTGCAATACCGCTTATCCCTTATTCGACCATGGCTGACCGCGAAGACAAAAATGTGGAAAACGTAACCGGCAAGTTCTACGTGGACAGCCAGTGTATCGACTGTGATCTCTGCCGTGAAACCGCGCCTAACAATTTCACCCGCGCCGAGGACGAGGGCTATTCCTACGTGTTCAAACAACCCACGAATGCCGAGGAACTTGCCCAATCCCGCGAGGCCATGGAAGGCTGCCCGGTCGAGGCTATCGGCGATGATGGGCCTGAATAAGCGCCATACCACCATGAAAAAGCCGCCGCGCCCCGGCAAGATCCGGGAGGAAATCCTCCGGGAATGGCGCGGGGCCGATGAACCCACTGACCTCAACTCCGGCGTCCATCTCGCGGAGAAATTTGTCGCTGCCATCCTCCGTGCTGCCGGGGCCGAAGATGGCTTGAACGAAGATCTCGTGCGCGCCACCTGGAAGGAACTCGCCGGCGACTTTATCGCCGCCCACACCCAACCCGTTTCCGTCAAAGGCGGCGATCTCGTCCTCCGCGTCACCCAGCCCGCCATGCGTTTCCATCTGGAACAAATGAAACCCATGCTCCTCACCCGCATCCGTGAACAGCTCGGGGAAAATCGCATCAAGTCCGTCAAATTTACCCTGGGCTGAATCAATTCGGAACGCGGAATGCGGCATATCCGCAGTCCTTCCCACATCTCCTCACTACAATCCGACTTCCTATTCTCCACATTCCGATGTTCCATAACCTCATCTTCGACTGGTCCGGCACCCTAGTGGACGACCTTGGCCCTGTGATCGAGGCGACTAACAATGTATTGGGGAAATACGGTATCCCCGCCTTCGATCGCGAGCAATTCCGCCGCATCTTCCGCCTACCTTACCACGAATTTTACGCCGAGCTGCTACCACACATCCCGCTGGCCGAGCTTGAGGCCCACTTCCGCCCGGCCTTCGATGCCGCCATCACGCCCGTCACAGTCCTGCCCCACGCCCGTGAAAAGCTCGAATGGTGTACCGCGCTCGGCATCCGCACCTTCGTCCTCACTTCCATGGACACTCTCGCCTTCGAGCGCCAGATGGATGACTTCGCCCTCCGACATCACTTCGAGGCCACCTACTCAGGGGTCCTCGACAAGCGGGAAATCATCCATCAAATCCTCGTAACCCACGGCTTGGATCCTGCCGAGACAGCCTTCGTCGGCGATATGACTCACGACGTGGAGACCGCCCGCCACGGTGGCATCTCGTCCATCGCCGTTCTCACCGGCTACCAACATGCGGAAATCCTCGCCACCGCCCGCCCCGATCTAACGGTTCCAGACCTGGGCGTCTTGCTCACTCTCCTTGACCGCCGCCACAGTGCCGCCCGTCCGGTCGCCACCGTTGGTGCGCTGGTGCATGACGGGCATGGCCACATACTCATGATCCGCACTCACAAATGGGGCCACCGCTGGGGGATCCCTGGCGGGAAAATCGAACGGGGAGAGACTGCCATCGCCGCCCTCCGGCGTGAAATTCTTGAGGAAACCGCGCTCGCCATCAGCGATATCCACTTCGTCATCGTGCAGGACAGCATCGACTCTCCCGAGTTCCAGCGTCCGGCCCATTTCATTCTTCTCAACTACATCGCCCGTGCCCGCTCCGCCGACGTCTTGCTCAATGATGAGGCTGAGAAATTCCAATGGACCACCCCTGCGCACGCCCTGACCCTAGATCTCAACGAACCCACCCGCATCCTCCTCAACGAAGCGCTCGACCGCGACCTCATCCCCCCAGAGAAAATCTGAAATCTGAAATCTGAAATCCGAGACCATGCCCGACACCATCGAAATCCGCAGCCTCCGAGTCAGCGCCCACGTCGGAGTGCCGGATGCCGAGCGTGCCGTGTCTCAGATTCTGTTAGTCACAGTGGTCATGACGCCAGGCCAGAACTTCGACGGACTCGCCGATGATATCACCCGCACGCTGGATTATGCGGTCATCTCACAGGAAATTTCCATTCTAGCAGCCGCCCGCCCGCGTCGCCTCATCGAGACACTCGCCACCGACCTCGCTAATCATTTGTTAGGAAACCACCCGATTGCACAGGTCGCCATCACCATCGAGAAACACATTCTCCCAAATACCGAGTGCGTCGCCGTTCATTTGGTACGCTGCCGGGCGTGATCGCCTGCTTATTTCAACGTCTGCGAGAACGCATCTTTGCCATCTAACGAAAGCACGAAATCCGTTAGTAATTCGATGGTGTGGTGAATGTCATCCAGGTGGGCGGTTTCCACCACCGAGTGCATGCAGCGCAGGGGCAGCGAGACGAGGGCACTTGGGATGCCTTCCCGGCTGTGGAAAATCTTGTCCGTATCGGTGCCGGTGAATCGGCTGCTGGCCTCATGTTGAAGGGGTAGCTTGGATTTCGCCGCCACCTCGATCAGGCGCTTGACGACGAGCGGGTGATTCGCGGTGCCATGTGAAACCGTCGGGCCGCCACCGAGTTTGACACTGCCGAATTTGTTATTGTCGAGGCCGGGAGTGTCGGTGGCGTGAGTGACGTCCAGGCAGACGCAGAGATCCGGCTGGAGGCGGTAGGTGGCCATCATCGCGCCGTTGCCGCCGATTTCCTCCTGCACGGCATTGAGGCAGATGAGGGTGAATGCGGGTTTTTTCTTTCCGGTGGAAATGCGCTTCATCACCTGGGCAATGATGTAGCCGCCGATTCTGTTGTCGAGGGCACGGCTGATCAGGCGCTTGTTAGCCAATTCTAACGGGCCATCCTGATAGACCGCCGGGTGCCCCACACGCAATCCGAGGGCTGCAACTTCCGCCGCGCTGGCAGCCCCGACATCGACCCAAAGATCATGCACGGCGGGAGCTTTTTCCTGGCCGGACTCATCGCGGCGCAGGTGAATGGCAGTGTTGCCGATGATGCCGGAAACCTTGCCCTTGTCGCCAAGGATGGTCAACCGCCGTCCCCGCGCCGTCGCGGCGTCCGAGCCACCGATGCGGTCGATGCGGAGGAAGCCTTTGTCGTCGATGTGTTTGAGGATGTAGCCGATCTCGTCGGCATGGGCTTCCAGCATGATCGTGCGCTTGGATTTTCCCGGCAGCGTCGCCCAGGTGGAGCCGTAGGAATCGCAAGTGACGGTGGCGGCGTGGGTCTTGATCCAATCCGCCCAGACCTGCTGGCCGGGCATTTCAAAGCCAGTGGGGCTGGGAGTTTCAAGTAGTTTAAAGAGGAATTCGCGGTCAGGGGATTTCATGAGGAGGTTGTTGGCTGAGAGTTGCTGGCGAGATGGGAGAGGGTCAAATAGTAATCTACTCTACCCACCGCTTTTCAGTCGTGACTTGGCCGCGCATGAGCATGGGGAGCCGCCAGTCGCGGAGGGCGGTGAGGTGTTGGTTTGTTCTGTCATGAAACACATGAGTTGACGGGATGAGGTGGGCGGTGCTATTTTCCGGCAGATAAATGACGCAAGTTCTCCAACACGATTACGGTAAGACCCAGAACTGTTCGGCATGCCCAATGCTTCGTTGGGGAAAATAGGTGGACGCCTAGGGTGCCTCCATTAGGGAGAGGAACTCGAAGAAAGAAATA
>JAYVNM010000075.1:0-5476 GCA_043758445.1 Akkermansiaceae bacterium
TGATGGGACGCAGGGCTTTGGCTCGGTCGGTCAACACAGGGATAACGCCAACGATGGGGAAAAGTGCTTAAGATTTCTTAAATACCTGAATAGTTACGATTAGGGAACAACCATCCCAGCAAAGTTAGGATGGGCGGAGTGCCACCGCCAATTTGCAACCGCTCCCAGGCCGCGACCGGCACGGCAAGCCGTTGATGGGCATCAAAATGGCAGCGATGATGATGCCTGTCGCCGACCTCATTGACCAATGAGTGATAGGAAATCCAAATACTTTCCCACCGGATGTCTAGATCCGAGGAAACCGACAGTGAAGCTTTTCGTCCGGACCCGTGCCGGAGAAGAGCGGACGATGGATGAGCTCCATGGCGGATTCCCCGTCCGGGCCTGAGATGGCGATGGAAAACAACAATGCGTCCTTGTTAACCGAATCACACTCCTTGCAAACGACGACGTATCGATCGCCTTTCTTCATCGCTTGTATCGATACCGCGGAATCGGCTTTTTGATAGATTTTGTTGGCGATCCCCTGATCATTCGGCCGTTAGGCAAGAAGGGTGGAAGTCATGCCAAGCGCGAGGGTCATGGCTACCTTATTTACTGCAACCACCGGGCAGGCTGAACTCGAATTCGATCCATCCCGGAGCAGATTCGTTTAAACACAACTCACCTCCGTGGGCCCTGAGCAACTCCTGGGCGATGTTCAGTCCCAGACCGTAGCCACGAATATTTCCACCGACGGATGATCCCCGCCGGAACCGTTCGAAAATGCGCACGCGGTCTTCCTCTGCGATTTCCTCGCCGGTGTTGGAAATTCTCACTACCAGTCTTCCTGCGTCCCGAGATCCGGCGAGCCGGACGCTACCACCGGGTAAGGTGTATTTGGCCGCGTTTTCTATCAGATTTTGTAAAACTATCGCCACCAGCCGGCAATCCGCCCTGACGGGCAACGGGTACGGCAGATTTTCCTCCACCGTGATGTCGAGTCCTTCCACCAAGGTCTGGAGATCGTCCTTGGATGCCTGGATCAGAAGTCTCAGATCCAGTTCCTCCTTTTCCAAAAACATGCCCCCGGCATCCGCCCGGGCTAACAAAAGTAGATCCTCAATCAGCGAGGTCAGATGCCGTGTCTGCTGCCGAAGCATGGAAACCTCGGCAGACTGGGCCTCGCTCAGGCCCGTCGCGCGGGAGAGATGGTCGAGCCCGGCACGGAGGATCGCCACCGGGGTCTTCAACTGGTGCGAAGCGTCCCCGGAAAAACGTGTGGCGATCTCATAGGAATTCTGGAGCCGGTCAAAGCTCCGGTTCAGCACCTCGGTCAGCTTGGAAATTTCGTCCTTCGCACCCGGCAGCGGCAGCCGCTCCGTCGGGTTGCTCGCACTGATCCTCTCGGCCGCCGCTGTCAGTTCCGCCACCGGGGAAACCGCTCTGCGCCCGAGCCACAGACCGCCGAAAAATACCACCAATCCCACAACAGGGAGCGCCGTGGCGAATCCCGCCCCCACTCCCTTCTGGAAACGCCAAATGGTGTTCAGTTTCGCGCCGATCCGCACCACATAGGGATCCACACGCCACACCCCCACCCGCGCGGCCCGGCCGGCAACCTGCATCGTCCGGGCTTCGCCAAGTTCCCCGCCTAGCAGCGTCCCCTTCAGGTTCGCGGACTGATAGACCACTCGTCCATCCGGCCCTTGGATCACCAGATAGTCTTCCCGCATGTCCACTGGGATGAATTTCTCGCTCAAGGATGCGAGCGGATCCTTCGGCCCGTCACGGAAGTTCTGCAAATCCCAAACCAATTCCCTAGCGTCTCCGTGCAGTTCCTCATCCAGCCCCTTTATCTGATAGAAATAAACGGTCACCATCATCACCACCGTGCCGGCGACCAGCGCGGCCATCGTCAGCAGCGCCACATAGACTCCCACCTGCACCTTGAGGGACCAGCGTGTCATGACGCCGTTTTCATCCTGTAGCCGATGTTGCGGATCGTCCGGATCACGGATTCCTGACCCGCCCGGTCGAGCTTCTTCCTGAGCCGCATGATGAAAATTTCCACGGTCCGGGTGTCGTACTCATGCTCACGCTCCCAGATCCGTTCGCAAATCTCATCCCTGGAAAATGTCCTGCTGGGCTCCTTCATGAAAACCTGCAAGACCTCGAACTCCCTCGGAGACAGTTCGATCTTATCCTCTCCGCGGCTGACCTTACGCTTCACTGTGTCCATTCGCACGTCACCCACCTGAATCACCATATTGGAATCCGAGGAGAGATCCCGCCGACCCAGCACCTCAATCCGGGCCAACAGCTCCTCCATCGCGAACGGTTTCGTCAGATAATCGTCCGCACCGGCTTTTAATCCCGCCACACGGTCCCCGATGTCCGAGCGCGCCGTGAGCATCAGCACCCGCACGGGCAGCCGTGCCGCACGGATTCGGGCCAGCACCTCGAATCCGCCGATGCCCGGCAGATTCACATCCAGCAAAACAAGATCGAAGCGGGAGTGGATCACCGCCTGCAACGCCGAGGGCCCGTCCGCCTCACGAGTGACTTCGTGGCCTGCCCGCACCAGCGAGCGGTTCACCTGCTCCGCGAATTGCGGCTCGTCCTCAACCAGCAAAATATTCATCGGGGTTTAGATCAACCGATTAGCGGAGTCTGAGCAAGTGCGGATACATCCCCGGATGGTGGGATCACGGCTATCTCTCCGCCATCGTCCAAGTCAGGCCGGGTTCGGCGGACGCGCAGGTGCTATGGCGCGAGGTTCGAAGCACCCACCAAGCTGTCTTCTAAAATGCTGCCCATGCCTCAAGGTAGAGGGTATTGTTATCTCGTGCGTTTCGTCCGGAGCTATCGTAGTTCGAAGAGCTGCCATCGAAGCGGTTGTAGATTACATACTGCGCGGATAGCTTGACGCTGCTACTGGGCCAGAACGAAGGGCCTCCTCCCTTGCCGAAGGGCAGATAGTTGGCCTGTAAGATCAGTCCGTCACTCAGCGGGGAACCTTTTCTGCTGTCTGGGTACAGTCCGGCATCCCGGCTACCGTCGGCGAGAAAATAACCGATCGTGCCGCCGACGGTCTTGTCGTAGATATAGTCGAGCGCAACCCTGCCGGTCAGGAGATAGTCGGATCGATTAGTAGTACTTCCCAGGGTCTTGCTGGCATCCCTGTTCTGGTCCTCGTAGATTAGCGAGGCAGTTCCCGTAAAATAGTTTTTCCCGACCACCGCCTGATACTGGGAGTCGATGCCCCAGTCGATGGTCGAGTCTTTCCCAGCACTGGAATCTCGGGCCGGATAGGTATTGGCAGCCAGTCCGAAAATACCCGCCTCGAACGATTGGTCTCCGAAGTTCTTAGTGTATGCCAGCCGCCAATAAGGAGCAACCCCGGAGATTTCAGCTTCGTCGGTGGTGTCCACTCCCAAGTTTTGTTGGAAGTTCAAACCAGCCGTCCGGTAAAGGGCGAAATCCAAGTAGAAAGATTTGGAAATCATGGCGTAGGCCCCAATCCCGAGCACTTGCTGGCCGAAGCCTCCATCTATCAAAGTCGCTGCCGCGGGGCTAGGTGCCAGTCCCGAACTACTGTATGGAAATCCCCAGACCGGGGTGGAATTCCACGGATCTTGCATCGTTGGATTGTTGTTCAGATAGAATCCATAATCCATATCCTGACCGAAAATCGTAGTGGAATCCGCATACCGGATTTCGGCGTTATCCCATGAGAAAGTATCCCCAACCCCATCGTAAGTCGCCTGGGCAAAGACTCCGAACTTGTCCAGCGTTTTGGCCGCCTCCGCTCCGAACAGACTTGGCGCATAGGGACCGAAGAGCCTTCCCGCATAGAGAATGCTCGCTTGCGAAAGCGCGGCATTATCATTGTTTGAAAAATGGGGTGCCGCGCCACCAGGCTGGCCTTTTACCGTGGACGTGAATGATGGCTGAATGAAGAACGAGATCGGCGGAATTTTCGATTCTCCGTCACTGTCAACGTAACCGTTGATCTTGAAGGTCCGCCCGTAACTCGTCAGGACGGGAAACTCCCCCCCTTGGTGACATGCCACGCACGATTGCCCGGTCTGCACAGCAAAGCTGGGAACCGCCATGGCCTTGGGCGTGCTCGAAATAAGAGACGCAAATGCAAGCAGCGCGACAACTGGAAATTTTTTTAGAGAGATCATAATTATAGTGTTTAATGCAGTGTTGCGGCAGGTTGGACACGAGATTGTCTCATTTTTGATACCACTCATACCAACCCACTCCGTAAACCAGTTGGCCGCCCAAATGTCCTGTCACAGCAACAAGCAGGGCACTGGAGAAAAGAAGCAATCGAAAGACTGAGGTGCCAGATTTGGATTTGACAGAGTTAAAATGCCACATAACTAGCAGGATCAACGCGATTGCTGCTGTGCCTGTGCCCAGCCATCGGTGCCAGTAGAGCGTCGCCTGTAACTCGGGAGTTACTCCTTCTGACGTTGCCAAGCACCATCCCAGTACGGCGGCAAGAATAGAACTTGGCACCGCCAAGTAGAGATTGAACGAAACAACGTTTCGCAAAAGCGGCCGAGGTGTAAATAGATAAACAAACTCCGCCAAGGCAGCCAGCATCAAAAGAGCGACCGGGAAATGTATGATCGACGGGTGAAACTGTCCAAAAAACTTAAGCATTGTGAACTAGGTAGGGGGGCTTCGTTTGCAAACAAAATATGCTAATTCATTTCTGGGATTTGATGAACTTTTCTGGATTCGCGTTGAATTTTCGCACACAAGATTTGCAGCAAAGCGTGTAGGTTTTGCCTTGATAGGGGACTTCCACAGGAGGTCCCTTATCTCCTCCTACCGCGTCTCCCGAGACAGGACACTTTTTGACTTCTTTGGATGCTTCCGCATGGACAGGAAGGCTTATCAACATCATTGAAAGAACTGATGTTACGAGGATAGTTATTTTTGTCATTTGATTTTCTTTTAGATGTTTAATCGATCGGTGGTTTGTTCAGGTCAATTCCATGATTGCAGCGATGACAAGTGACTTAATATTTTCAGATTGATCATCGCGAATCACAGATCGCCTTGGCGAACGACGCAGCAAATTGTAACAATGGTTATCCAAATCAATTTCTTTAATTTTTGAATAGTAACAAGGCGTAAGGATTTCAGTAAGCAGTTCGATAGCTCTGACTGCGGCTGCTCATTCCGCCTCCTGCGGTGAGCCATACTGCCGCGTGTCACAATTCGTTGAAACGTAGTTGGAGCGTCTCGCTCCAGTTCGTTGTCCGGGTGTCACTCCCAGATCTTACAGGCAGGAGGCAAGACCGAGGTGCAACTGATTTCTGGACCTAATTTCTATTAATTGTGAGGCTTTTTTGGGCCTCGAATCGGGCTGGGGGCAGAACTGTTCGGCATGATCGATGCTCTGTCGGCTGGAAAAGCCAATTTCCTGCGGTTTGATTGGGTCGGAGCATTTTCTATCCGATTTATCCCTGCA
>JAYVNM010000076.1:0-5447 GCA_043758445.1 Akkermansiaceae bacterium
GCCTCCCATGGCTCCAAATCCCGGTGGATTGAATTATTTTATGTGTTTATTTGAACACTCTAAAATAGTGGCTCCCAAAAAACGCTTTTTTGGGACAGACTCCAATCTAAGCAAGGTGACACCACCAGCGCACTCGATACCTTCCGCGCCCTCACTTGGCACAAAGACGGAATCGGCAAGCGTGCAGAAATGATGCACCCTGAGAAAGTTGAGCAAATGAAAGCGTTCTGGGATAAGTCCAGAAACAATAAAGGCGCAGTCACAGAGGCGGAGATTGCACAGCAAGAACGCAACACTGCCTTCATGCGGGATGTTCGCGAGAAACTAAAAGAACGTGCCAAAGGCATCACCGAGGCCCAGCGGCCAAAGGCTGTCATGCTCTCCGCCACCCCGTTCGCATGGCATTACAGCCTCGATTACGCGGAAGGATACCTATTCGACCATGGGCCGGAGCCAACATCGAAGGGCTACAACACGCCGAGCGCACGGGATCGCTTTTATGTGGAGAATTTCGGCTACCGGATGCGGTATGGGAAACTCACCCAGCCGGATGCCGCCGCCGCCACGGTAACGGGCACCCTCGAACGTCGTTTTGCGGAAAAGCTCATGAAGGAAGGGGCTATGTCAGGCCGCGCCTTGCAGGTGGATCAGGATTACAGCCGTCAATTCGTGCTCTCGGAAAGCGAACTTGGCACGAAGATTGACGAAATTCTCCATCACATCCAGACGAACCCGCGCTTTTCCGTCCTAAGAGAGTTCATCGGCCTTGGTGACTACCTCGCCCGCCGCTACTTGCTCGAAGGCTTGAAAGCGCGTGAATCCGTCGCACGGGTCAAGCAGCACCTCGATCTTGGCCGCAAGGTGGTTGTCTTCCATGACTACAAAAAAGGCGGATCAATGAACCCGCTTGCCGTCACCTTCAATCCCGGCGATTCCAAAATTGTCTTCAACCCTGAGACTGGCAAAAACGAGGAAATCAATCTGGCATCACGTCTCGATGAATTGAAAAAAGCAGTCGGTCACTACGACGCCACCAAGAAGGAACTCGATGGGTTACTCTCGCCTCTCGACGTGTATGCGCGGGCATTCCCCGAAGCTGGAATCTTCAACGGAAGCGTTCCCAAAGGGCAACGGCGGGCCATCATCGACAAGTTCAACAAAAGCGGAAGCTCTACGAACATCCTGCTTGTCCAACGGGCCAGCGGCAAAGAAGGGATTTCCCTCCACGACCGGGACGGCAAGCATCAGCGGGTGTTTATCGACATCGGCCTAGCCAATCGTCCAACCGACGCCATCCAAGGCGAGGGCCGCATCTACCGCCACGGCGTCCGCAGCAATGCCATTGTCGAATACCTCACCACTGGAACCAATTTCGAGCGGTGGACATTCGCGCAAACCATCGCCCAGCGTTCCAGCACGGCAGAAAACCTCGCCATGGGAGAGCGGGCGCGGGCATTGCTCCAATCTTTCGCCAGCGGTTACAACGAGGCAGAAGCCAGCACTCCAAGCAACGCGCAAGGCACGGGCGGCAAGGAAATCGACCGGCGCATTGACGAGGGGAACAGCTACAAAACAGCGATTGCGCTTTTCTACACCAACCAGAAGAAGACCAGCGGCAACAAAAGCGCGGAAGGCACAGACTATTTCGCCACTCCCGAGCCAGTTGGATTCAAGATGGTGGAATGGGCGGACATCCAGCCCGGTGAAAAGGTTCTTGAACCCAGCGGCGGACATGGAGCCATCGCCCGATTCTTCCCGGACAGCACCAACCGTCACGCCGTAGAGCCATCCAACGAACTCGCTGGACGCCTCGCGCTCAATGCCACCGATACCACGATCCACAACATGCGGTTTGAGGACTATCACATCGGCAACAAGTTCAACGCCGTGGTGATGAATCCGCCGTTTGGAACGGCTGGCAAGACCGCCATGGAGCATCTCACGAAAGCCCTTGGACACCTCAAAGAAGGCGGGCGCACCGTCGCGCTCATCCCGGTTGGTAGCTCGATGGAATCCCGCTTCGACAAGTGGTTCTACGGCGACGACGCAAAGGATTACCATCTGCGGGCGGAAATCAAACTGCCATCCAGCACGTTCAGCCGCGCCGGAACGTCGGTGAATACCCGCGTGCTGGTCATCGACAAGGTGACTCCCGCCAAGGATGGCACCGTGCCAGACATGGACACAAAACGGGCTGACCTGTCCGGCGTCAGCGACATCAACGAATTGTTCAAGGAATTGGAGTTCGTTTCCGTGCCGCCGCGCCCCGAAGTCGCGCAAGGAGCTGAACCTGAATCGCCGGAAGCCGTCCAAAACCCCGCAGCCGCACTCATGAACAATGGCCGCGCCGGGATGCTTCCCAAGTCTCCAACGTCCACCATCCCGACGCCGGAACGCGATAGCACTTGGAGTCCCGCAGAGTTCAACCACACCAAGACAGGCTCCCCGATCTTCGTCGCCAAGATCATGCGGAACCTCTCCCGCGAGGATTATGTCGCCGCTGCCGCGCAGGCAAAGTCGCTTGGCGGGCATTACTCGAATTACAAGGGATCAGGCGCGATTCCCGGTTTCCATTTCGACAGCGCGGAATCGCGGGACGAGTTCATTGGTGGCGGCGGATCAACGCTTCGCTCCTCGCCTTCCAGACCGGAAGAATCCCCCGACCTCGAAGAATCGCTCAAGTCCCCAGACGCCGCAGAGAAGCTCGCCGACGTAAAAGTCGGCACGATGAGCGCCCTTGGAGCGTATCGCACGCTGACGGCCAAGCGGGAGGCTGGGAAGGTGCTGTCCCCGAAGGAAGAGAATCAGTTGAGCGATGCAGAGGCGGCATTGCGGGATAGGTTGGACGGGGATAAGCATTCGCCTGAACGTCTTGACAGGAAACCCGATTTTTCGATTGGCAGACCCCACGAAATTTTCAATGATTTGCTCAAAGCGAGTCCAAGTTCTCACGAATACACCGATGAACCAACAAGTAATCCCAGAATCCAAGAAGCCCTCAACAGCGTCAGGTCCAAGCTTTTCGGAGGGACTGCGCCGAGAACTGTCCGTTCACATACGTTCGCCGATGACACCCGAGCGTTTGAAAAGAATACAGGGATCAAAGTCCAACTCTTTAGAATACCGGGAGCGGATGACTACCGCCGACATGCCGCGTTCGTCCACCCAGACCATCCCGGAGTAATTTTTGTAAATGCCGCTAGCAAGATCCCTACTAAGAGTTTGCTGGCTCATGAGTGGCTTCACAACGCCTCTCACGATCCAAAAGCAGCCATCATGCTTGATGAGTTTGCTGCCGCAGTCAAACCCTTGTATGACAAGGAAAAGTTTGATCGTTATGGTGAAGACCTGGCAGGCGATTATACAGAAGAGCAAATCCCATCTGAAATCCTAGGTGACATTTTCTCTGACGCTTTGCAGGAAACGCCTTTGTATGGAACAGACCAACTCGTAAGTGATTGGCCCAAAGTCAAAAAACTAGCATCCGATCTTTTTGAACAATCCAATCCACTCAGACCAGAGGGATTGAAAGAAGCGAGTGACGACGAACTTCTGTCTAGCCAGCGGGATTCAATTCTCCGCAGTTCCCCATCGCGCCCAGAATCCGACCTTCCCGAAGACAATCACCCAGCATGGTCCAATCTCCCGCCAGAAATGCGCGAGGTGTTCCGCGACTACGCTGGCGGGAAGCCCGTGCCAGACATCGCCAAAGACAGCGGACTATCCGAAAAAGCGGTATCGAACATCATCGGGGTGGTGCAAAAACGCTTTGCCAAGGATGGCGTGCCGGACCCGACTGCGCCGATTGGTGGCACTACGCCAGCCAGCGGCAACGGTGGCAGCGGGAAGCCGCCAGTGCCGCCGAAGAGTGCAACGGGTGACGCGCCGAAGCCAGATGATCGCAAATCGCAGATTACCGGCGCGGCAATGAGAGGTATGAAGACGCTTTCTAACATCCTGCGCGGAACCTCGAAATCAAAAGCCGTCCGCGACTTGGAATCACTCGGAGTTCTCGATCCGGCCACTCAGCATGTCGGAGCGCGGACCTACGCGACATTGCTGGTGAAACACTTCCTGCATCAGATATTCGAGGGCAAAGTCAAAGATGCCGAGTTTGTGCAAAAAGTCGGAGAAACCGTGATGAAGGACAACATCCTTGGTGGCTACGACGGATTGCGGAATCGGCTTTTAGCCCTTCAAGAAATCCCGGAAGGCGAGCGTATGGCTGAACAGAACCGGGACATTAACGAACTCAGTAATTTGAAAAGCGACACCAAAAAGAACTATCAATGAAGGTATTAACCACTTCAATTTTTTCAAATTCATAAGATTTAAGGGCCTGTCCCTCTGTCGCGTTCAGAAATTGATTGGATCGCTGTGAGTGACTTTCCAAAATCTTCAATATTTGATGGTAATGCCGACTCCTCACTAAATTTTATGGCTCTTCAGCAAAATTTGTGGGTGAACTTTGGTTCGGGTAGATGTCCAAGCGTATGAAACAGAGATATTTGCAGCAGTTCAAAGCTGCGATATCCATAGGCTTTTCTCATGCACAGATTGATTCGTAGGTTGAGGCCCTCCACGATGCCGCTGGAGTAGAGTTTCCCGGCTTTGAAATAGTTCATCAGCAGGTCCTCGTGGGCGCGCAGTGTGCCGACGAACTTTTTCATGGGCGCAAGCTTGCTGCGCATGGCACGGGTGCACCATTTCTTGAGATACCATCTCGCCCAGCGGGCGCTTTCATATTGCCAGAACGCGTCGAAGGATTCCTTGAGCGCGAAGGCCCGCATGGATTTCAGATCGTATTTGAGCAGGTCCCGGAGTTTGGTGGCCTGCCTGATGGTGAGATTGGACCTGCGCTTGAGGAAACAATAACGGGAATTTCTGAGAACTGGCTCGTAGCCTTCATCCGCGAGTTGTCTGGCTTCCTGTCGCCTGACTTCGTCGACGGCCTCGCCGAGCTTCTTGGCGATGTGGAACCGGTCCAATACGTTGAGCGCGGCAGGGAGCATGGCGGCGATGACGTTGAGATAGGGTTTCCACATGTCGGAACAGACGACTTTGATTTTGGCACAGCGCCCGGCTCCAATGGATTCGAAAAAACTGGTGAGAGAACGGGTGTCACGATCCTTGATGACGCCGAGAAGGCGCTTGCGCCCGCTGTCGATCTGATAGACCAGGGTCATGTAATTGTGGCCTTTGCTGTAGGTGACTTCATCGACTCCAATGGCGGTGATGTCCTCTAAATCGCGGTGTTTCAAGCCGTATTCGACGACCCATTTCACCGAACGACAGACCGTGTCCCAGTTTGTCAGGAAACAGGTGGCGGTTTCCTTCCAGCTCATTCGTCGTAAGCGGTCAACAGAACCCCTCTATTCATAGCCGGGGCAATTCGCGTAGTCTGCGCGGTCATGTCCAATACCGACCATCCCACCAGCAGCATCAGC
>JAYVNM010000077.1:0-16063 GCA_043758445.1 Akkermansiaceae bacterium
CTCGCTCTGCGGCGGCGGACCGACCAATCGTTGTTGTTTGTGATTTCAGGCTTCCAGGCTTGCGTCCATCAGTTTCCGGCGAGGGGCCCAATACCGTCAGATAAAGAGATTTCTAACCGCAAATGGACACAAATGAATGGGGATGGAAGAAGGGTTGAAGAGTTTGAGGCACCGCGAATCTGGCGAATCCAGCGAATAAGAATTTCCAAAACTTGTAACTCGTTCATAATCTGCGTCTATCTGCGTTCATCTGCGGTTCAATTTTTCTTTCTAGCGCCGGAACACCGCGCTGCGCTGGGTGTGGAACTGGGAGTAACTTTTTGTATGGAGAGGCTCCGGGCAGAATGCCCGGGCCACCGTGGCGCGGGCATTCTGCCCGACGTCTGTAACTGCCAAGTTAGTCGGTAGGATAAACTGACGGTATTGGGCGAGGGTGCGTGTGCATTCTCGATAGGAGTTGCCGAGGGTTGACCTGATCCAGCCGGGCCGTGAAACTGAGGCCGATGAGCGAGCTGATTCTGGGCATTGATTTGGGCACGACGAATTCTGCCGTGGGTGTGGTGGACTCGGGGTTTCCGATTCTGTTAGCCAATGAGGAGGGCCGCCGGATCACGCCGAGCGCGGTGTGGATCGGGGCGGATGGCACCGTGGAAACCGGGGCCAAGGCGCTGCGCCGCCGGACGCTCGAACCGGAGCGGGTCGTGACCAGCATCAAGCGCCTAATCGGCCGGCGAATGGCGGAGGTGGATGAAAATTTCCCGCTGCCGGTCACCCCTGGCAGCGACGGGATGCCACTCGTTTTGGGTCGCACCGCCGAGGATATCAGCGCGGAAATCCTACGGGAAATGAAGCGCCTCGCGGAGTGGCGGATGGGCGTGGACATTCACAAAGCCGTCATCACCGTGCCAGCTTATTTCCACGATGCCCAGCGGGCCGCCACCAAACGAGCGGGCGAACTGGCCGGGCTGGAGGTGGTTAGAATTCTCAACGAGCCGACCGCCGCCGCGCTGGCTTATGGCTTGGACAAGCTGGGCGAAAGGGCCCGCGTTGCGGTCTATGACTTGGGCGGCGGCACCTTCGATCTATCGATTTTGGAAATGCAGGACGGCGTTTTCCAAGTGCTCGCCACGCACGGCGACACCCAACTGGGCGGCGATGATTTGGACGCGCTGATCCTCGCCCGCGTGATGGAGCGGGCGGGTGTCGGCGAAATCGACGGGGCCGCCCGTGTTCGCCTAACAGCCGAAGCGGAACGGGTAAAAGTCGCTCTAACGAACGACCTGCAAGCTATGTACCGCGTGCCGTTCTACGATGGGCATCGTAGTTTGGAGCAAACCATTTCTCGCGACGAGTTGGCACAACTGGCCGCACCGTGGATCGCCAGAACGCTGCGTCATTGCCGTCAGGCGCTGGCGGACGCGGCGCTCAAGCCGGAGGATTTGGATGCGGTGGTGGTAGTCGGTGGCAGCACCCGGATGCCCGCCGTCCGTCTTGCGGTGGGCGAGTTGTTCGGGCGTGAGCCAGATATTTCGCAGCATCCCGACGAGGCGATCGCCCTTGGCGCGACGATCCAAGGCGGCGTCCTCAGCGGCGCGCTGCGTCAGATGTTACTGCTAGATGTGACCCCGCTGAGTCTCGGCATCGAGACCTTCGGCGGCTTGATGAATGTATTGATCCCGCGCAACACGACCATCCCGTGCAAGGCGGGGGAAATGTTCACCAACGCTGCCGACGGGCAGGCGGCGATGCGTGTGCGCGTGCTCCAGGGCGAGCGCGAGATGGCGCGGGACAACTGGGAACTGGGCGGCTTTGACGTGCCATTTTCTCCAACGCCCAAGGGCCAAGCACGGGTGGGGGTGCAGTTCAAAATTGACGAAAACGGCATCCTCGAAGCCCTCGCCCGCGACGTTTCTACCGGCATTGACACGGTGATCCAGATCGCGAGTGCCGCCGTGAACGTCGATGACGCGGCGGTCGAGGCGATGGTCAGCGAGTCGGTGGAGCACGCCTTCGAGGACATGGCTGGGCGGATTTTCACCGAGGCGAAAATGCAGGCGGAGGAGCTGCTGCCCGCAGTGGAAGCGGTGATGTCCCAAGGCCTCGCGTTGGATGCGGAGCGCGGGGAAATCGAATCCGCCGTCGCCGCCGTTCGGGCCGCGCTGGTGAGTGGCGCGGCGAATCCACTCAAGGCCGCCGTGCGCCGACTGGATACCGCCACCGAAGCGCTCGCCGCCCGCCTCGTCGAGCAGGCGTTAGAGGCCGCACTTGACCGCAAACTGGCAGGGCAAGGGCGATGAGTTGGTGTGTAGTTCTGATCAGTTGTGTCTTTGGAACTATTTGCGCGTTTGTTGCCAAGTCCAAAGGCAGGAACGCCTTCGCGTAGTTTTGTGTGTGCAACGAATGTCGAGGTCAGCAGTTGGATCTTGCGAAAAAATTTTAACCTTGGATCGCATCCAGATACGGGTGTTTCATGAGCACTACAATGTCAGCGAATGGTTCATGGATCGAATGGATCGCGTGTCTGGTTGCCGCGCCTGCGATGGTGGCCTGTTACTTCAAAGGCAGGGCGTGGTTGATCTACGGCATGTTGGTGCTGGTCGCCGGATGGCTGGCTGGCACCGCGAAAGGTCTGTTGTTTCCAGCCTTGCTCGGCTGCCTCCTATTCTGGTTTTTGTGGCAGGCGGGTGTCCGTTGGAAACGGGCGGGCTTGGCGGTGGCACTCGGCGGAATCGTAGCCGGCGGGTTTCTCTGCTGGCTGTTTCCGCTTCCCGAAATCCCCGCCTTGTCAGGCCCGCATGCGGTCGGGACCCTGACTTTCGAGCTTCCCGCCGAGGGCACGTCTCCCGCGTTGGTGGTGCAGGCCTGGTATCCTGCGAAGGAGGAAACGGACGCACCGCGCGCACCATGGCTGGCGGACGCGGAGCTGGCACCGAAGTTTCCATTCCACCGCATCGGCAAGGCGCTGGCTCGTTCCCGGACCGGGCTGGATCTATCAGACGCGTCCGCACGGTATCCCGTGGTTTTCTATGAACATTCATGGACCGGGCACCGCGAGGAGAACGTGGCGCAAGTCGAGGATCTCGCGAGCCAGGGCTTCGTCGTCATCGCGGCGGACCACCCTAGACAGGCGGGTCGGGTGAAATACCAAGATGGCACGGTAGTCCTCACCCATCTGCCGGGCTCGTTCAAACTGGCGTCCGAGGGCGAGGTCCAAGATTTTGAGAAACTGGAGGAAAGATGTCTCGGGGAAAGGATCCGGGACCTAGCCAGGATCAAGCAGGCGCTGGGCGACGGGGTGCCCGGGCCACTGGCGGGCAGGCTGGTTCTCGAGCAGGCGGGCGTTTTCGGATTCTCCTTCGGTGGAACCTGCGCCCTGCGATTGTGTGCGCAGGATCCTTGGTTCCACGCGGGCGCGAACGAAGACGGCATGTTTCTAGGAAATGAAAAACTGCGTGGGCCGTTCCTGTTCTTCGACGAGCAAATACCCGGCTGGCTACTCAAGGCCGCAAGCTTGCACGAAAGCCCGGAAGACGCGGAGACCCGTCGTTCGGAATCACGCATCCGTGACGAGATGGGCAAGCCTGAGCGGTTCCGAGTGATCATGGACGGTACGCGCCACACCGCTTTCATGGACCGCATCTTCACCTGCCGGATTCCCTGGCTTGCTCACGTCGGCACCCAGCCTGCGGCGGAGGTCCACCGGATCATCACCAGCCAGCTCGCAGGTTTTTTTAAATGCGAACTGCTTTTGCACTCCTCGGCCCCGATTCCGCGATGAGCGGGGACTTGGATTTAAAGGTGTTGTAATTCGGATTGACCAGAGATCACCCCTCCTTTGGTTGCTGCTGGGAAATGCAGTGCAGCGTGCCGCCTTCTTCAACGAGATCGAGGCAGTCGATGCCGAGCACCTCGCGGTCAGCGAATAGCTCACGGACCATCCCGAGGGCGCGGTCGTCGTTTTTCCCTTGGCGGAAGGTGGGCACCAACACGCCGCCGTTAACGATCAGGAAATTGACGTAAGACGCAGGTAGCACGGGCAGCCGCCAGCCGGGGACTTCGCAGGCCTCGGGCAGGGGGATTTCCAACACTTCAAAAGCCCGGTTATCAGGCCCGAGAAATGCGCGCAGGCGGGCGAGGTTGTCTTCGAGGATCCGCTTGTTAGGCGATGTTGCATGGCGGTCGATGCAGGCGAGGATCGTCTGCGGATCGGTGAAGCGCGCGAGGTCATCAATGTGACCGTCCGTGTCATCGCCTGCGATACCTTGCACCAGCCACAGAATTTCCGAGACGCCGAGGCCGTCACGGAGGCGTTGTTCGATTTCCATGCGAGAGAGCAGGGGATTGCGGTTCGGGTTGAGCAACACCGCCTCGGTGGTGAGAAGTTGGCCCGCGCCATTAATTTCGATGGCCCCGCCCTCGAGAATCATGCCGCCATTAAAACTCCTTTTTCCTAACGATTCGGCAATTCTGCTAGGGATGGTGTTGTCCAGATCCCAGGGTGGAAATTTCCCGCCCCATGCGTTAAAGTCCCAGTCCGTAATAGCGACTTCACCGGTGTTCGGGTTTTTTACGAAGATCGGTCCGTGGTCGCGGCACCAAACATCATTGTGCGGATGATCGAAAAGTTCGACACGCTCCGGCACTGCTTTTGCCCGGTTGCAGGCTGTCGCGATGGCCGCGTGATCCGCACCCGGAGCATTGATTCTAACCGGTTCAAAACGCGAGATAGCGGCGGCGATTTCCGCAAACTTCGCCCACATCATTTCCCGCTTCGCACCGCCCCAATGCCGGGGATCGTCCACCGGCCAGGAAAGCCAGACCGCAGCTTGCGGCGACCATTCAGGAGGCATTGAAAATCCAGCGGCGGCGGCGGTCATGCCTGGAACATGAGCGAATCCCGGAGGATTGATCCAGCATTCATTGCGGGTATCCGTATGTATCCCGGGCTTGTCGTTGGAGACCTTTACGCCTGAGATCGCAGATGCACGGTTAGCTGAAGTCCGGCAAAGCGAATCCTTTGACTCGCGTAGATGCAGTTGGGCGGCTCCGATTTGGAGTGCTCTGACATGTCGGAGCTTTTCACTGGCCGACATGTCAGCCAGTGGGAAAGCGGAGACATGTCTCCGCACTCCAAGGGGCGGGCGGGAAGTCATGGATTACCTAATCAAGCCTTGCGGTGGCGGAGGCGGTCGATGATGACCGCGATGATGATGATCGCGCCAGTGATGACTTCAGTCCATGGTGTGGGGATGCCGTTGAGCACGCAGCCGGTGCGGATCGTCGTCATCAGCAAGGCCCCGATGACGGCACCGAGGACCGTGCCTTCACCGCCGGACAAGCTCGCTCCGCCGATGACCACGGCGGCGATGATGTCCAGTTCCATGCCGACGGCGGTGGTCGGGTCTCCTTGCGCAGACTTGGCCATATTCATCACTCCGGCGAGGGCCGCAAGCGCACCGCTGATCATGTAAACGAAGAGTTTTACTTTCCCGACATTCACTCCGCAGAGAGTGGCGGTGTGTTCGTTAGAGCCGACGGCAAAAATGTGTCTGCCGAAACGGGTGTAGCGGAGGATCAGGGTAAATAGTATCACTAACAGAATCATCAACCACACGCCCCAAGGAATGCCGGATCCACCCATCCACGGCTTGTATCCCGTGGCGTCGAAGGGCAGGTTCACCGGGCTACCATTGGTCGCAACCTTGCCCGCGCCCCGGAAGACCTGCATCGTGCCAAGCGTGATGATGAAGGGCAGCAGGCGCAGGCCGACTGTTAGTCCGCCGTTGAGTAAGCCGCAGGCACCCCCGAAGCCGATGGTGGCGAGAAACACCACGGGCGCGGCGTAATTTTTAGTAACTAAAGTCGCCGCGAAAACCCCGCAGAGCGCGATGATCGAGCCGACTGATAGATCGATGCCGCCAGCGATGATGATCAGAGTCATGCCGATGGCTGCGGTGCCGACGATGACAGTCTGGGTCAGCAAATTAAGCATAACTTCCTTGCTGAACATCGCGGAATTCATCAGGCCGAAGATGACATAGACCACCACTAGGGCGATGAACGGGCCGAAGATCGTGAGGGCGGATTTCAGACGGGGTGATAGCATGGATTCAAGGTAGGTCTGCGGTTTTACCGGTGGCGACAAGCATCACATCGTGCGGTGTTAGTTTTGCCACCGGGACGGCGCGGGTTAATTTCCCCTGACTCATTACGGCGATGCGGTCGCACACACCGAAGAGTTCGGGTAAGTAGCTGGAAATCATGATGACGGCGCGGGGGCGCTGGAGGTCAGTGACGACCTCGTTGATTGCCTCGTAAATGCGGGCCTTGGCGGCGATGTCGATGCCGCGGGTGGGTTCGTCTAGCAGGAGGACATCCGCGTCATGTTCTAGCAGACGGGCGAAGGCGGCTTTCTGCTGGTTGCCACCGGATAGTGCGCCGACGGGCTGGGTCGGGCCTTGGCATTTGATGCCGAGGCGGTCGATCCACTTTGCGGTAGCGGCGCGTTGTTTTTTCGGCGAAACCGTGCCGCCCTTGCCGAAACGGTCGAGGCAGGTGAGCGTGACATTGTCGGCGATGGATAGATTCAGCGCGAGGCCTTCTTCCTTGCGGTTCTCGCTGAGCAGGCCGACGCCTTGCTGCCAGCGTATGCGCGGCGTGGCGGTCTTGGATTTACCGCTGACGAGGACTGTTCCCGACTTTACGCTATCGAGTCCGAACAGGGCGCGGAGAAACTCGGTGCGGCCGGAGCCGACCAGACCGGCGATGCCGATGACTTCGCCGCGATGGAGATCGAGGTTAAGTGATAGCGGTTTCTCGTGGCCTGATAGATCGCGAATTTCTAATATTTTTTTACCCGGCTGGTGGCTCGTGCGTGGATAGAGATCCTCGACATCGCGGCCCACCATCATGGAAACCACCTCCTCGGGAGTGACCGTTGCGACATCGCGGGTGCCGATGACCGAGCCGTCGCGCAGGACCGTTAGACGCGAGGCGAGGCGCTTCACTTCCTCGATGAAATGGGAAATGTAGATGATGGAAATGCCCTGGGCTTTCAGGCGGTCGATCAGGGCAAAGAGGCGTTCGATGTCTTTTTGGGCGAGCGATGAGGTCGGCTCGTCGAAGACCAACAGCTTGCAGCCCATCGCCAGCGAGCGGCCGATTTCCACGAGCTGCAGGGCGGAAACTGATAGGTTTTCCGCAAGGGTGTAAGGCTTGATATCCGGATGATCGAAGTGGCCTAACGCCTCAAGTGCGACGGCCCGCATCGCCTTGCGATCCACGAACGGGCCACGCATCGGCTCCATCCCTAGTACGATGTTTTCCTCGACCGTGAGATGCGGGGCGATGGAGAGCTCCTGATAGATCATGCCGACGCCGCTGGCCCGCGCATCGAGGGGATTGCGTGGGCGATAGCTTTTCCCGTCGATTATCATTTCGCCGCCGTCCGGCAAATAGGCCCCGGAGAGGATTTTCATCAACGTGCTTTTGCCCGCGCCATTCTCACCGACTAGGGCGTGGACCTCGCCGGGCAAGACCTCCAAGTCCACCCGTCCGAGTGCGATGGTCGGTCCGAAGGTCTTGCGGATGCCCCGCATGACTAGCCGTGGTGGAGTGGGCGGCATGGAGTTGAAAGTGGATAGTTGAGAGTTAGAGAATGAAGAGCAGAATTTAACTCTCAACTCTCAACTCCAGACTCTCAACATCTTCAAGGAAGCTGCGTTTTGATGAGCGCCGCGACTTTCGGGTCCGCCATGTTTTCTGCGGTGACGAGGGTGGCTCCGGTGTCGATGATGGATTCGATTTTTTCGCCCTTGAGCTTGGCGACGGCGGTCTTCACGCCGAGGTAGCCCATGTTAACCGGGTCTTGCAGAACCGTGCCGTGCATTTCGCCCTTCTTGAGTGCATCGAGGAAAGTTGCGTCACAATCGAAGCCGACGAATTTGACCTTCCCTGCTAGATTTTTCCCGCGCAGGGCTTGGAGCATGCCATACGTGTTGGTTTGGTTGCTGCAGAAAAGGCCTTGGATCGAGAGTCCATCGCCCTCGGCGAGGCGGGTGAGGAGATTGGTGGCGACGTCCTGGGCTTGGCTGGCGGTGGCTCCGGCGAATTGCTCGGCGCTAACAACTTCGATGTCTGCGTGCTTTTTGATTTCCTCAAGGAAACCTTCCTCGCGCTGTTCGGTGGAGGCGCTGCCCTGCATGTAGCGGAGCACGGCGACCTTGCCCTTGTCGGATAGCAGCTCGGCGATGCGGCGGGCCGCAATGCGGCCACCCTCACGGTTGTCGGTGGCGACGTAGCTGGTGATGAAGGCGGCGCTGTCGGCGAGGCTGGAGTCGATGATGACGACGGGTTTGCCCTTGTCTGCGACCGTTTTCACGGAGTCACGCAGGGCGACTGCATCTAACGGGGCCAGCACGATAGCGTCGTTCTGCAGTGCTTGATTGGTCACGAGATCGATCTGCTGTGAGCGGTCGTCCTCGCGTTGTGGGCCGATGAAGGTGACCTTCACATTGAGTTCGGCTGCGGCCTTTTTCGCACCTGCCTCGACGGATTTCCAATAGATGTGGGTCGTGCCTTTCGGGATGACGGCGACGCTGAGTTGGCCTGATTTCGCGGCTTTGTCGCAAGCAGTTAGAAGCGCGGATAAGGTGAGAGCGAGAAGTGGGATGGTTTTTTTCATAATTTGTGTTCCAGAAATATGGGATGTTCGAGGGACTGACTAGATTTTTCCGTAGAGCGGGCCATAGTTCGCACAGGCCCGGAAATCCGCGCCTTCGGGATCGGCGGTGCCGAATGACGTCCAAGCGCTCGGGCGAAAGATGCGGTCGTCGGCGACGTTGTGCATGTAAACCGGAATGCGCAGCATCGACGCGAGTGTTAAATAGAGGTGGCCGACGTGGCCGCAGGTCATCACGCAATGGTTGGCACCCCAATGGTTCATCACCTCGTAGGCACTCGTGAAGGCACCTTTGCCCGTTAGAATTGGCGCGAACCAGGTGGTCGGCCAGGTGGGATTGGTGCGTTGGTCGAGCGCGTCGTGAACTTCGTCCGGGAGGTCCACGGTGTAGCCTTCGGCCACTTGCAGCACGGGTCCGAGTCCGCCGACGAGGTTGAGTCGGATCATCGTGGCTGGCATACCACCGCGGGTACGGTAGCGGGTGCTGAGTCCGCCGCCGGGGAAATATTCGGTGATCGATGGATGCCATGTGGTGGCTTTCAGACACTTGGCCACTTCCGCGTCGGTGATTTCCCAGCACGGTTTCATCGCCGGTTGGCCGTTGATTTCCTGCTCGCCGGTGCCGTCGAGTGCGGCGGGTCCGGAGTTGATCAGGTGGAGGATGCCGTCGCCGACGAGCGGATGGCTGAATTTTTTCCCGCTGGCGCTTTCGATGGCGTCGAGGCTCCAATAGGTGCGGAGATCCGCGAAAATCTGGGCGCTGTTAGTCAGTAGGTGGCCGAAGAGCATGCCTGCGCCGTTGAGTGCGTCGTTTTCGGTGGCGACGATGTAGGGCGCGCGCCTGCCATTCCAGTCGAACGACGAGTTGAGTATCGCTTCGAGGAAATCGCCGTTAGGGAAATGATCGGTCCACTGGCGTTGGCCTTGGAAACCGGCGGCGATGGCGTTGTGACCGTGGGCTTGCTCGCCGAGTCCCATTGCCGCGAGCTTGGGATTGCCGATCATCAGGTCGCGGGCAATCAACGCCATTTTCACGCTGTCTTCCCATTCCCGGTCGATTTGTGCGCGATTGCGCGTGGTCGCCGGGGAGTTGTAGTCTTTTCCTTCCGGGCAATTTTCCTTCACCCAGACGAGCGCCTTTTCATACTCGGCTGGATCGTATTGGCCCTTGCTCATGCGGCCAACGAACTCGGTCATGTCGATGGCTTCGACGCGCATCCCGAGCCATTTTTCCCACATCGCGGAATCGATGACGGAGCCGGCGATGCCCATGGAGGTGCCGCCCATCGAGAGGTAGCTCTTGCCTCGCATGTGGGCGACGGCGAGGCCGCAGCGGATGAAGGAGAGCAGCTTTTCTCTAACATCTCCGGGAATCGCGGTGTCGGTGGCGGACTGCACGTCCTTACCGTAGATGCCGAAAGCCGGCAGGCCTTTCTGTGTGTGACCGGCGAGCACGGCGGCGAGATAGACCGCGCCGGGGCGCTCGGTGCCATTGAAACCCCACACTGCCTTGGGCAAATGGGGGTCCATGTCCATCGTCTCGGAGCCATAGCACCAGCACGGCGTTACAGTTAGGGAGACGCCGACGTTGGAAATTTTGAACTTTTCCGCACAAGCAGCCGCTTCCTTCACACCGCCGATGCAGGTGTCGGCGATGATGCACTCGACGGGCGTGCCGTCCGGATAGCGGAGCTCGGCGGCGATTAACGCGGCGACGGCCTGCGCCTGCTGCATGGTGCGTTCCTCAAGGGATTCACGGACGCCGCCAAGGCGGCCATCGATGGTCGGACGAATGCCGATTTTTGAATAGGTGGGAGATGTCATAGCAATAGGTTCAAAATGGACTCGTCCGGCGAAGTATGGCAGCTTGAACCGAATTGTCAGTTGGAAATTCCGGTCACTTTCCGTCCTGCTCTTACCACCAACCTTTCACCCCCAACTACCGCCTTTGTCGCATGGGCTCATTCAGGCCGCGACGCATTTGATTGCCATATTCTCAAATCCTTGTTGGCGTATTCGCCACCCCTGCGGCACGCGCCCTCACTGCCGAGCAATGGCTTGCTCTACCCACCAATCCCTCTGTTCTAACCGTCCAGCGTGAGGGCATCGCCAAACGTGCGCCTAACTCGGTATCCACCCTCGCCGCCTCCACGCTGAGCAACCTCGTCGCTGGCACCGGCGTGCGTGTGCGCGGACTTCTCACTCCCACGGTTTCAGGAAATTTCACCCTGTCCATCTCAGGATCGAACAACGTCGCCCTATACCTGTCCTCCGATGGCTCCCGTTTCCATGTAGCCCGACGCCCCGCTGGACACGCGGGCCAGTTTCGTCGTCGAATCCGGGCACGCCCGGCTCAATCGCGTGTGAGACTTCTTAGTCCACGAGGAATCCAGAATCGGCGATTATCCTCGATTTCGCAGCGGGATGCTTTGATTCTGCCGCCACAGTAGTGCGCTGGACGGCCCTGCATTTTTACAACCATGAAAACGATCGCCTTTCTCACTATTTTCACGCTAGCCCAGCAACTCGAAGTGCGGGCCGACGAGTCCCCTCCCCAGTTGCAGATCATCAATGGCAGCTCAGAAGTGGCGGATATTTTCTGGATGAAAAGCGATACGGAGCGCGTGGCCAATGGCAGCGTGGAGGCGGGAAAGCACACCCTGATCACCACCCGCATCGGCCATCGCTTCGTGGTCGTGGGACGTGAGGATAAAAAGGCAGCGACCGTAACTTGCAAAGTGCCGGTGCAAGGTTTCCGCTTTGATCCGCAGGGGAATGACGGCGTGCCCGCATTCTACACGCAGTCGATCAGTGCGCATGGTTTCCCGGTCGGAGCCTCGGCCAAGGTGAACCCGTATGCGCTCAAGGAAGTGGCCTACATTCTTGATTTGATGCTGGAGCATCGGCCTGACGTGCGGACAGCCATGGTGAACAGCGGCGCACGCATGTCCATCATCGCTTATAATGAATTCACCACCGATCTGCCAGAGTTCGCGCACTTGGCGGATGAGCCGGTCAAGGATTTTCCGAAGCTGTCACCCAAGTCCTTCTGGGACGCTCGCGCGCGCGGCTTGGGCGGGAGCGAGGAAGACCCGTTTTGCACCTGCGCGGAGGAAAATGTGCTAGCCTACCCCGGTGATCCTTATGCCCAAGAGTGCATCCTGATCCACGAGTTCGCCCACTGCATCCATCTGCGTGGCATGGTAAATGTGGACCCGACCTTCGATAAGCGCCTGAAGGCCACTTACGACTCAGCGATGAAGGCCGGGCTGTGGAAGGGCAAATACGCCAGCGTGAATCATTACGAATATTTCGCCGAGGGAGTGCAGTCGTGGTTCGACAACAACCGGGTAAACGATCACGACCACAATCATGTGCACACCCGCGCGCTCCTGCTGGAATATGATCCCAGTCTGGCGGCAATGTGCCGCGAGGTTTTCGGTGAAACGATCATCAAATACACCAAGCCGACCACGCGCCTCACCGACCACATGGCCGGCTATGATCCGAAGAAGGCCCCGACCTTCGTCTGGCCCGAGCGCCTCGTTCAGGCACATGCGGAAATCAAAGCCAGCGCCGAAGGACGCGATCAACTCGCCAACAGCCGCGAGCAACGCATGGTTTCCGGTTGGACCGTGCTGGTGAACAAAAAGCTGCTCGCCAATCAAGCTGCCGAGACCACTCACGCGCTCGATCTGTTGAAAAACATGTTAGATGCAATCCTGCGCGTGGTGCCTCAGTCTGCCACTGCCGAGATGCAGAAGGTGACGCTGTATTTTTCTCCGGAGTATCCGAACAAGCGCGGTGGTGCGGAGTATCATCCAGATGGCGACTGGTTGCTTAAAAATGGCCGCGATCCGGTGATGGCAAAGGGCGTGGAATTCACTAACGTGCGAACGTTTGAAGCGGAGGTCCGCCGCATGCCAAACTTCGCGCTGCACGAACTCGCGCATTCGTATCATGATCGGGTGCTTGGCTTTGACGAGCCACGCATCATCGCCTGCTATCAGAAAGCCAAAGCCAGCGGCAAGTACGACCGGGTGGAGCGCCAAGACTCCGAAGGCCACAAGCGCATGGACCGCGCCTACGCGATGACCGATCACAAAGAATACTTCGCCGAATGCACCGAGGCCTATTTTGGGAAGAACGACTTCTTCCCCTTCACCAAGGAAGAGCTCAAACAGCACGATCCCGAGATGTTCGCCCTGCTAGAAACCATCTGGAGTCCGGCCGCGAAATGACGAGCGGAAAAAAGCCCCATCAGCCCGGGCAGACTGATGGGACCCCTGTTTGCGTCTTTGCTCCGGTTTCTCAAACCACCATCATGCGCGCCACATCGCTCCGCGGGCTGGGGCCGTTCGGGCCGATTGCGCGGATCTCGAAATTCCAATCCTTACCGCGCTCCAGACCGGTGAAGAGCAGTTGGCGGATCTTCGTTGCGGGAGGACCGGGCACCCAGACCGGCGCATCCAAATCCAGCGCGGCGCGGCTCTCGTAGGAAACGGCGTGGGGCACCGCGTCACAGTGGAGCTTGGCCTCGCCGGGATTGCCCGTGGGCTTGGGAGTGAAGATTTGTTTCGCGCAAAGGCGCAGAGACGCAAAGGAAGTGAGTGGGAGGTTAGAAATTTCATGCCGAAGAACTTTGCGCCTTCGCGGCTTTGCGCGAGTCATTCTTCGGTGGTTGGCTCACCCCACACCCGCGCAAGGGTGGCTTGGATCTTTTGCTCGAAGCGGGTCATCAGTTCCCGGTTCGCGGCCACGAGGGCTTGCTCGGCTTCGATCTCCGCCACGATGGCGCGCTGCGTGGCGAGGGGTGGGAGGGGGATTTCAACGGTCTTCAGAATCTCAATGTTGATGTTCTTCTGAGCCGCTTGCGGAGCGATGTCGTTCAAGTGCTGCTTCTTTGTCCGCATGACGACTTCCAAGTAGCGAGCATCCGTATCAGGCTTTGGAATCAATCCAACAACGCTGTCAGGGAAGCACGATGGAAAATCGAGAACTGCCGTGTCGCCAATATTCGCTGCAATGGTGATGACAACAATCGGTGGCTGGAAAAGCTTGCTAACGGAAAGCCCTTCTTCGTTCAGAGTCTGTGTGAAGGTGATCTTTCCTCCGTTAGAAGCGCGAACAACATCGCCAGTTTGAATGAACGGATACTTGCCGCCGTAAAAGCGTGGCTCGTTTCGAGGGCGGTGCGAGAACTTGCCGCGTTGTATGTCGCACGCGTCTTCCAGTGGTGCCATCGGCCAGTCAGGGTGGATGGGAATGTGGGGGCGGTAGTGGTCGAGGACGGCGCGGGCACCGTTGATGACTTTCTGGTAGCCCTCGATTTCCAGAACGATCTCCTTCTGCACCGAAAGCGGCGGGAGGGGGATTTGGAAGTTTTCGACGTAGCCACGCGGAACACGTTGCAAGCCACCCGTGCCGGTCATCTGTGCCACGGCAGAATCCCGGAACAGCGGGTGCATGACGCAAAAGTAGATCCACTCTGGCAAAACCTGCTCGCTGCTTCGCAGCACATAGAACTCGCTGGAGCCGAACCCGATTCCATTCAGAAGTCCGCGAGCGATGCCCGCTTTGCCATTTTCAAAGCACGGCGTGACTTTGGCGAGTAGGACATCGTTGTCCTCGAAGTAGGTGTAACTTGTGGATACTTCTGAGAGTTGCTTTTCGTCGTTAGGCTGGAACGCGATGCGGTTCTCGTTGAGGTCGGCCATCGGCACGAACGAGACGAGCGTTTCGGGTTTCAAGGCGGAGAGTTTACTCTTGCTGGGATTGATGGCGCAAACGTCACCAATCTTTACGAGCGGGTAGATGTGATTCTGGGTGACGCCCTCCCGATACCGCTCCCCGCTGAGGTTGTAGTCGCCGTTGGCGGCGATCTTTTCTTTCGGGACGATGAGGGCGGTGGTGGCTGCGGGGGAAAGATCGGGCGGATTGGCCGGATCGGACGGATCTGTCGGATGCGGGTGAGCGCCGCTGCGGAGGGCTTGCAGGTAGGCGGCGAGTTCTTCCTGCACTTGCGGGAGGTCGTTTTTCTCGATGGCGCGGCGCTGGGCACCGAGGCCGAAGCCGTCGTTTTCCACTTTAAAGAAGGCGATGGTGGGAGCTTTCTTGGCGAGGGATTTGTCGAGGATGAGGATGCTGGTCTTCACCCCGGAGTAGGGGTTGAAGCAACCCGCTGGCAGCGAAATGACGGCGACGAGGCTGTTTTCCACCAGCATCCGCCGCAGCTCCGTGTAGGCACCCTGGCTCTGGAAAATGATGCCTTCCGGCACGATGATGGCGGCGCGTCCTTGTGGTGTGAGGTGCTCCGCCATGTAGTCCACGAAGAGCACTTCGCTGCGCTTGGCCTGGATGGAGAAACGCTTGTGGGGCTTGATGCCACCTTTGGGCGACATGAAGGGCGGGTTGGCGAGGATGACATCGGCGAACTCGTTCCAACGTTCCTCGGAGGTGAGCGTGTCGTATTCGTAAACGTGGGGTTCGGTGAAGCCGTGGAGGTAGAGGTTCACCAGCGAGAGGCGCACCATGTCGGGCGAGATGTCGTAGCCTTTGAAGTTTTTGGCGATGCGGGCTTTTTCGTCCGGGGTGAGGGTGGAATGGCCGTTTTTGTCGGTGTTTTGCCGGAGGATGTGCTTGTAGGCAGAGATCAGGAAACCGACGGTGCCGCAGGCGGGGTCGAGCACGGTCTCAGTTTTCTTGGGGTCGATGATGGCGACCATGAAGTCGATGATGTGGCGCGGAGAGCGGAACTGCCCGGCATCGCCCTGGGAGCCGAGCACGGAGAGCAGATACTCGAAGGCATCGCCGAGTTTTTCCGAATGGTCGTAGGTGAACTCGTCGATGATTTTGAGAAAGGCGCGGAGGGTTTCTGGATCACGATACGGCAGATAAGCGTTTTTGAAAATGTCCCGGAAGAGCGCGGGAATGCCCGGGTTTTCCGGCATCTTGGTGATGGCCTCGGAGTAGAGGGCAAGCGTTTCATGGCCGCCCAGCCCGGAGCGCATCAGCTTGGCCCAGCCGTAGCGGGCGTATTCCCCGGCAAAAAACGAGCGCTCGCCGCCGAGTTCCTCCGCCTCCGCGTCCATGTCGTCCATGAACTTGTAGATCATGGCGATGGTGATTTGCTCGACCTGAGACTTGGGATCGGGGACTTTGCCGACGAGGACGGCTCGGGCAGTATCAATCCGGCGCTTCGTGTCGGTATCAAGCATGGGTCACTTTCAGCCTGTGAACTGATTCAGGGAGACATAGTCCTTGATGTAGGACGGGATCAGCGAGCGGTATTTCTCGGGAACGGCTTTGAGATCGCGAGTATTGAAAGCGCTGTTCGTTGCCAGGTCGGTAAAGTGCTTCGTCTCGATGATGTGGCGAATCTGG
>JAYVNM010000078.1:0-5436 GCA_043758445.1 Akkermansiaceae bacterium
AGCTATATCTCGACGGTTCGCAAGAAAGGGCTGGATCTTATGGCCTCGATCAAAGCCGCCTTCACCGATGCCCCGCTGGAGTGCTGAATAGTTACCGCCAGCCTATCATTTGGAATCCACATGCCGAGTCGCCTGCCAGTGGCACCAAGCCCACGGACTTCCGCGTCATCGCCATCAGCAATCAGGCCGCAGGTTCCACTGCGGCCGACGTGAAATGCCAAGTTTACAACGGAGCAAATACCACTTTTGCACCTACGTGGAACGGTTTGCCCCTTGGTGCTCTCAATGATTTCACCAAAGCCAATGGCCCTAATTTCTCAGTATCACCCGGACCGCAGAAATGGGATGCAAGCTCGGCTTTCATCACTTTCAATGTGGCAGCTTCCGGCTCCGCGTCCTTCCGCCAGCCCTATCCGCTGAAGTCCCCGAACTATCCAGCAGGCAGCAATGCAGCAGGCAAAGAAGTTTTTCCCTTGCTGAACGACACGGAGCTGAGCTGCTTGGATGCCGCCTCCAAGTCGAACCAAGCCATCGGCTTCTTGATCGGCAAGGTGTGGACGGCAGACAATGTTTTTGCCCTCGACCCGGGCCTCGTCATAGACAACGGAATCCGCTATGAACTCCAATATAACAGCGGCGGAAACTGGATCACCTATGACGTGATGGAAACCGACCCCTTCATGGGCCAAGATCGCACGAGCTTCAATCCTGCGGATAGACGTCATTTTGCCTCGTTTTTCCGGATCGACCCCAGAACCAGCCGCCTCGGGATTTTCAGCACCAACAATTTCCGCGGCTGGAACCCACCATCAACCCCAAACCAATGGTTCTGGAATAACGGCCAGACCGGCGCGCCGGATGATACCGCCCCGGCGGGTAATGGCACCGCACAATTCATCGGTACACCCACACTGCCACCGGGATGGTCATTCACGAAAGATCCTAACACGGGCACGCCGGCGCTGTATCCTAGGTATTTCCAAGCCAATCTCACCGATGGTCGCGGCTCCTATGCGGATGCCGACAGCGTGACCCGCCCAGCCATGGGTGCCTCCGCCACCGGAGTTGACGGCCTGCCGCTGGCCAATCCCGGAAGCAATGTCGCGCGGCCACGCATCCTGAACCGCGCGTTCCGCTCGATCGCCGAGCTGGGATATGTGTTCCGGGACACGCCTTGGCGTCAGTTAGACCTGAGCCACGCCGCCAGCGAGGACGGGAAATTGCTCGATGTCTTCTGCCTCCATTCCGATGAGAAACATGAAGCTCCGCGTATTTCCAGAGGCCGGGTGAACTTGAACAGCGCACCTCCGGAAGTGCTGGCCGCATTGTTCGAAGGCACCTCGAAGGGCATCGCCGACACTTCACCTCTCACCGCCCATCCACCATTCACCAGCGCGGAGGCACTCTCACTCGGCAAGGCGCTTAGCGATTGGGTCACCTCCGCCACCCCCGGTGGTTTGCCACTACGCCAACGTTCCGATCTCGTCGGTCGCACGGTGAATGGCACATCCGCCGGCTTCATGAGTCAGGTGGACACCCTTCTAGCAGCAAGTGACAAACCCATCGGCGAACGGCGGGAAGCTGTCGTCCGCGCTCTGGCAGACTCGTCAGATACTCGGACTTGGAATCTCATGATCGATCTCGTCGCCCAGTCTGGCGAGGTGCGCCGGGGGGGCACCAGCTTGGAGCAATTCATCAACCGCGCCCAAGTACATCGCTGGGTTTTTCTATCCATTGATCGCTTCACCGGAGAAATCCTCCATCTTTCGTCAGAACCCGTTGACTTATGAAATTCGTCCACCCAGCCGTTATCCTCTTGGCTTCTATCAGTTCCACCTTTGCCCAGGAACCTGAATTCGACGGCAGTATCGAGCTTCGTGCTCCTGCTAGAGCGAACTGGGAAGTCACCCTGCGCCCGACGGCAGCCATGCGTATGGAAGAGCGGAAAGAGGTCAGAAGCGCCTCGTTAGATGCGACCGCCCAGCTTCCCCTCGGCGCTGACGATACCCTGGTGAAACTGAAGGTCGAAAAATCCGGCCAAATGTATCATGAAACCTCCTATCTCGGCGATGGCTCGAAGTTGGAGAAATGGAGCATCGCGACCATCCAGTTTCGTGAACTCAAAGGCCGCAATGACCTGCTAGGAATGGCAGGCGTGACCTTGCTGGACCCGGATTTTTCCGACCATAGCAAAGAAGATTTTGAGGAGCTCGGCTGGCTTTCCAAAGAGTATTACAAGGGCACCATCCAATATGAGAATATGCCGTGTTTTCTCTTCCAGACCAGCGGCGATAAGAAGCCTAATACCCGCCGGGAAGCTGCGATGAGCCGGTTCCTCGCCGACTCCGCAGCAGATGCACCCAGTGGGGAGAAGTCCGCTGATGCGGAGAAGCCCGTCACGCCGGCCTCCACCAAAGTGACCGTGATCCTATCCGTCGCCACGCGCTTGCCCCTCATGTACAACGACGGCAAGGTGCTGCGGATCTATCACTATGAAACGGCCAATCTTCCCGCGCTGCAACCGCCGCAGAAATTCGCCAACGAATTCGCGGCCTGGCAGAAACACTTCGCGGAAGTTAACCGGCGTCCCGCAGCTCCCTGATGCCCTCAGAACTCCAAATCCCCCCGCCCGTGCCAGAAATCCCACGGAAAACTCTGTGGCTCACATTGCTGATTCCGCCACTCATTACCCTACTTTCCAATATGGCCATCCATCTTGCGTGGGGACAAGGATTGCACGACATAGAGGTTATCGAGATAATGACACTGGTGATATTTTTTCTCATTCTCCACCAGTTGCGGCGCTTCAATGCCTTGGTCCGGCAGCACTATCAAAGTGTCACGTTGTTTTTTCTGAGTTGGGCCTATTTCCTCGGCCAAGCCGTCGTTTGTTGCACATTTTTTGCCAGCGCATGTGCCCTCTTACTTCCCCGTCCTCATCCATGATTTTCCCCACGCTCAAAGAAACCCTAAAACTCACCACTTCTCGCTGCCCGGTTTGTCAGGCGGCGGTTCCAGCAGAAGTTTGGAAAACCACCGGCACACCCGCGAAAGTCTATCTGACCCGCACCTGCGCCGCGCACGGTGAAGCGACGGCCTGCATCGCCAGCGACGCCCGCTTCTACTGGCTGGCCAAGGGCGATCCCGCAAATTCCTGCGGGGCAGGCTGCGCCTGTGCCGCCGATTCTAGCGGCATAAACGGCACGCTGGGCCGGAATGCCAATGCGACGGTGCCCGAGGTGGAAATTCTATCCACCTGCCTCGCGCTCATTGAAATCGTGGACTCCTGCAACCTCGCCTGCCCCACCTGTTTCGCGGATTCGCCGGTCGGCGCGACGGGGGATCGCTTGAAATGTCACTCGCTGGAATCCCTGCGAGCCCGCATCCAAGGCGTGATCGACCGCAAGGGGAAGATCGAGATCCTCCAACTTTCCGGCGGCGAGCCGACCTTGCATCCGCAGTTTTTTGAACTGGTCGATTGGATTCACGCACACCCTCAGATCGACTATTGCCTGGTCAATACTAACGCCGTGCGCATCGCCAAGGAGGACACCTTCCTCGCAGAACTCGGCCAACGCGGTCGGCGCGGGCATTTCCAACTCTACCTGCAATTCGACGGCCCCCAAGAAGCCGGCCAACGCGAACTACGCGGCGGGGATTTCCGCGACATGAAACGGCTGGCGATGGAGCGGTGCGAGCGCGAGGGCATCCCCTTCACCCTCGCCATGACCGTCACTCCGGAAAACCTGCCTCACCTCTGGGACACCATTCTAACCGGCCTCTGCCACGATGTCTGCCGGGGCGTTTCCTTCCAGCCGATGTTCCGCACCGGCCGTCTCCACGCCACCGACGGCGAGCGTCTCAACACCGCAGACATCATCCTCGGCGCGGTCGAGCAATCCGCCGGAAAACTCCGTTACGAGGATTTCACCCCGCTCCCTTGCGGCGATCCGAACTGCGCGACCATCGGCTTCCTCCTGCGTACGCCCATCGGCACCCGCAGCATTTCCGAGTTCATCGACTTCGCCAGCCTCCAAGGTTTCCTGCGCGACAAAGTGAACTACGAACTCGCTGATCTCATCCAATGTGGCTGTGAAAATACCGAGCTGGGAGAAATCCTCCAACGCTTCGAGATGAAGGAAAAACACGCCTTCCGCCTCTTCATCAAGCCCTTCATGGACGCCTGGACCTGGGACCAAGACCGCATCGACCGCTGCTGCACCCACGTCATCCGGCAGGATGGTTCCCTCGACTCGTTCTGCCGGTATTATGCGAATGGGGGTGGGAAATGAGCGACTTGGAGGATATCTATCAGCCGCCGCACACACCGCCGCCTGTGCTGCCGCCCACCAAGGGTTCCTGTCTGCAACTCGGCTTGATCTGGGGCCTGCCACTGCTGGTGGTTCCACTGATCTTTCTCGTGTGCAACGCGGTGCTGCCTCTCGCGATTGTGCTGTCACTCTTCTTCCTGTCGTTAATGGGAAACTCCCACGCGAATCATTCACGGCGGAAAACGAGTTCCGGTTCCGTCGAAGAAACCAAGCCATCGTGGGTTCCGGTGCTAGGCTATGTGCTCATCCAGATCGTATGGATTCTATTGTTCTGGATAACCGTAGGGTGGGCTGTTTGCAGCATCAGTGGCACAGGGGGAATCGGGAGATGAATGACAACAACGACAGGGAAATAGCCACGCGCAATCCGCTCTACCCGTGGTTCCGGGTCATCCTATGGCTTCTGCCCTCGGTGTTTTTAGTATCTAGCATCTTGGTATTTGCTTGGCTGGCGACCAAGTTTCGAATTTCCTATCAGATTGGCTTCCCTATATTGTTAGTTGGGAATGTGGCCTTTGTCATTTATGCCGGATGGTGTGACTACAAGCTGGCAGAAAACTGGGTCAAGACGACCTATTTCGAAATCACTTCCGTCCTGATGTTTTGCTTCCTGCAAATCCTCATAACGCCTTTGCTACTGATCATGTCCAGTTGCTTCCTTAGCTTTATGTTTAGGTGATCAAAATCTTCTCTCAACTTTGAAACACCCCATGGACCCCACCAATCCGCCTACTCTCCCGCCGCCGGTCAACCGTGCGGTGGCTTGGTTCCGGGTGACCTTGTGGCTGCTGCCGCCGGTATTCGCATGGGTTAGCTATATCGGAATTGAAAGGATTTGGAGCAGGGCGGCACAAGAAATTCCTCGCCAGATGAGGAGGAATCATTCGTTGATTCGCCAAAGCGGCTACCTCACTACCATGAAACCACTCCCGCTCCTCCTGCTGTCTGCGCTCGTCAGCATTTCCTCCGTCCGTGCGCAGGACCAAGCGCCAGCCCACACCACCGCCCACGTCATCGGCGATATTTCAGACGGCACGCCGCCGCCGCCGGAGCCACTCAAACCCGGCCTTTTCATCCCCAAGCGGGACATCATTTCCACCGAAAC